>JAAYVM010000013.1 GCA_012517145.1 Acholeplasmataceae bacterium | reverse complement strand
GTATCATCTGCAAATCGTTTGATTGGAGCTTTATTGATGGATCAGTCAGAACAATGGGAATATGCTGCGAGAACTTATATCAAGATGTAAAGTCATGAAATATTGTGCCGATAATTTTACACAAGATTATGGACTTGACTTCTTTTTTATTGTCTAATTCCTTAACTAAATTAACTAAAGCCCTTTGAATACCGCCAATATTAAAATTTTGTGCAACAAAAACTATTTTTCTCATTAATATACACCCTCAAATAATAAAAAACTTAATGTGACTACAAATAAACATCTGCTAATCTATTTGTTTATACAAATTCATTAGTCTTTTTTCCATATTGCTCCAATCATAATCAGATTTATATAACTTCTTCATCTTTATTCTTATTAATTCACCATTTTTCATTAATGCGGATAATTTTTCAAATGCTTCCGGCAAACACTCATATTTATAATCAATAAGCACGCCAATTTCGTTTTTACTTATAACATCTGACATTCCTGTCCCTTTCGCCATAATAATAGGCTTACCTAACATCAAAGCTTCGTAAAATTTATTTGGGGCAGCATATTTGTGATTTGCAACTTGAGGGTCATAAACCGCAACCATGATATCACAAGCATTTTCTAATGCTAAAGTAGTCTTATAAGGCAATCTGCCATAGAAAAATATGTTTTCATATTTTTCACTACTGTTTATTATGTATTCTTCTAAATATCCAAATCCTCCAACATGGAATTCAAACTCTTCATGATTTGAAACAAATTGTGCAATTTCTTTAATAAACCTCCCCTCTCCAAGTATTCCAACATACACAATTTTAATTTTTTGGGGGTTAAGATTGAAAAAAACATTCATGCTTTCAATTTGTTCTGGCGAATTATGAATAACTACTAGCTTTTTAGGCGTTGTTCCTTTAATCTGTAACAAACGTTGTTCAGAACAAATGATTGTTGCATCAGCATGCCCTATTATAAAACGATCTATTCCAAGAACAATTGGTTTGATGTTTTTAGGAACGCCAAATGCATCAATATAATAATCAAAAATATCATAAACAAACTTTTTGCGATAGAGAAACTTAGCGAAGACAGAACTAAATGCTGTGTCAAAATCACAAGCATGAATAGCATCTATTTTGTCTTTATACTTAAATATAAATTTAATTATTGAGAATTGAAATCTAAGTAATGGTTTGAAATTTTTTTTCATTCCACCCCCATAACTGCTCTTAATTCCAATTCGATATATTATAGCTGTTCCGTTTTCTAACTTCATTTCTGTTTCTTCCATCTTGTGATCAGAAGATCTGTCCCAAGCAAGAATAATAATTGAGTGGCCTGCCTTTAATAAAGAATTAACTTCTTTCTCAACTCTGCTATCTGGATTTACTGAATTGGATCTTATAAATAATAATTTCATAAAGCTACCCTAACAACTCTCTATATATAGAATGCATAATTTGTCTCACATTTTTAATATTATATTTTTTGATTTTTTCTATATTTTTTATACCCATATTCTTACAAAGTTCCACATTATTTGCTAAAAATTCAATACATTTAGCAAACCCATCAGCATCATTAGGATTAGCAAATAAACCACCAACTCCTTGGTCAATTAAATCAATATTTCCCCTAATTTTAGAAGCAACACAAGGTAACCCCGCTGCCATTGCTTCCATTAAAGCAACCGGTAATCCTTCTTGGTAAGAGGTAAATAAAAAAATATCTGCCGCTCTGCATATTTCTGGCACATCAGTTCTAAATCCTAAAAATTTAACCTTATCGTCTATTCCTAATTTTTTTGATAATATTTTCAAGGGCTCTAGTAGTACGCCTCTTCCACACACCAAATAAATAAAATCTTGATTCTTCATCTTTGCAAGTGCTCTTATTGCTATTTCATGATTTTTTCGTTTGCTTAGTTCACCAACAGAAAGAATCATTATCTTGCTATTATCAATACCTAATTCCTTTCTTTTTGCGTCTCTAATAAAATTATTCTTATTATATTTTGATAAATCGACGCCTACACCTGGAACATAATATACTTTCCCATTATTACGCATTTTAAATTTACTTGCGTTTTCATAATCTTCTTTATTAATTGTTATTAGCTTATCAGTGTATATTGCACAAAATCTTTCAATAGGATAGTAAATTAACCAATTAATGAGTGGAGCTCCTTTAAAGAAATGAAAACCATGCGCCGTGTATACTACTGTTGTATTCCTACAATTACGAGCTGCAATCCTAGTAATTACACCGGCAACAGGAGTATGGCAATGAACGATATCATATTGATTATCTTTAATAATTTTTTTCAACTTACGATAAGCACTAATATTAGATAAATTAAATGGAAATCTAGAGAATTCAACATCATAATAAAGATCACAGTTCGGGATTACACAAGATTCACCAACGAAATCATTTTTTGCAGCTACATGAACTTCATACCCTTCTTCATGAAACATTTTTATATATGGCAAATGAAAAACATTAATATGTGCTTTTACTACCGTAGCGACAAAAAGAATCTTTTTCATGTTCGAATCCTCATTTCTGTTTGAAAAACCGACTCATTAAAACAACTTGTACAGTATTTTTTTACATACTTCGACATGTTTTGCTCATATATTAAACTCCCAAAGACTTTATTTAATATTTTAAAATCAAATATTTTAACAATTGGATTAAATATTTTTATCATTCTCATATTTTTCCCATGTGCTTCTGAAATTAGCTTTACCATTTCACTAGTATTTACATACTCGTCATTTTGCGGAAAAAATAATCCTTTAGCGCCATCGTCTATTAATAATTTAATAAATTCAGTCAAATTATTTATATAAATCATACTACGTTTATTATTAATATTTGGGAAAAAAGGTGTATGTTTTGCAAAATTAGACAATCTTACATAATTGCCCTTACAACCTTTACCATAAACCATTGGCGGTCTAATGATTGCTACGGCAAATATATCATCATCCAGTGTGCTAATTAATTGCTCCGCTTCCAATTTAGATTTACCGTAATTGTTTTTAGGGCGTGGCACAGTATCTCGAGTAATAATACCCGCATCTAATCCATAGACACTCATTGAGCTAAAAAAAATAAACTGCTTGACTCCATCATTTTTTGCTTTTCGTGCTATTTCATAAGCTAAGTCACGATTCACTTCATAATAAAGTGCTTTATTTTCATCATTTTCTTTCACATGAGCTATTCCGGCAACATTCACTACTGTTTGGTATTTAGAAAAATCATGGTTTTGCCAATCGGTGTTTTTCACATCTAATACATATAAAGTGTATTCATTTGGTTTATACTGTAACCATCTTTCTAAACTATCTCCAATATAGCTATTTGCCCCAGTAATAAGAATTTTTTTCATTTAAAATTGCCTACTTATATTAGTATTTTTTTCTTACCTAGTTTTCCCCTCGATAACGCCATCACTCTTAACAACTGCCGTTATGGTTTTTAAGAAACACTTCGTATCCATCGTTAAGCCCATTTTTTTTACATATTCTCCATCAAGCTTTGCCTTGACATCTATCGGCAATTCATCTCTGCCGTTTATTTGTGCCCAGCCCGTTAAGCCTGGCATTATATCGTTGGCACCATATTTATCACGTTCAGCAATCAAATCATATTGATTCCAAAGGGCTGGTCTGGGGCCAACTATTGCCATCTCACCAATTAAAATATTGAATATCTGCGGTAATTCATCAAGACTGGTTTTTCTTAAGAACTTGCCGACTTTGGTAATCCATTTATCTGGATCTTCCAACATATGTGTTGGTGTGTCTTTTGGTGTGTCTATGCGCATCGTGCGGAATTTAAGTATATTGAAATAATTCTTGTGTATGCCGACTCTTTTCTGCTTAAACAAGATTGGTCCAGGTGAATCTACCTTAATTAATACAATAATCAAAGCAAAAAGAGGAAATAACATTATTATTCCCGTTAGAGATAAACAAAAATCTATTCCTCTCTTAATTGTAGAATACATAAAGTCATTCCCTCCTTATTTTTATTTAGCATTTTCTTTTTCTTCATGTCCATAGTAATAGTAATACCCATAGCCGTATCCGTAGCCATAGCCTTTGGAGGCGACTTCTACTTTATTCAAGACAACGCCGAGGATTTTTGCACCGGCTTGTTCGAGTCTTGTCTTAGCTTCTTTCGCCATAGCTGGTGTGATTTGGTTCCAGGCTGTCAGTAGAATCGTACCATCAGCAATTGAACCAATTACTGACGAATCCGTTACCGGTAATACCGGTGGTGTATCAATCAAGACATAGTCGTATTTTTCTTTTAGTTCATCAATTACTGTCTTCATGCGATTGGAAGCTAGTATTTCTGATGGATTCGGCGCGACAGGACCGCTGGTCAAGATATCCAGTCCCGGTGTTCCGGAACTTTGCACGATCTCCAGAACATCTTTGCCGGTTGCAATACAATTGCTGAGACCTTTGTTCTGCAGTTTGAATAGTCTATGCTGAGTAGGATTGCGGAAGTCGCAATCCATGATGACGACATTTTGTCCGGCTTGCGCCATGACGATACCGAGATTGGCTACTACGGTCGACTTACCTTCATCTTGGGCAGTGCTGGTGAAAACAATCGTTTTCATTGCTTTGTCCACACCGGCAAATTGAATATTGGTCCTGATTGTCCTATAGGCTTCAGAAACAGGAGATTTCGGATTTTCTCTGGCTATCAGATTGATCATTTCTTTAATAACCTCCTTAGTTTCTCCATCAGGCTTAATTTCTTGCGTTTTTCAGCATTCATTTTGCTCATAGATTCTACATCCGGGACACTACCGAGCACGGTAAGGCCGAGGTAGCTTTGGATGTCGTCTGCGGTACGCAGCTTGCGGTTAAACATTTCATAGGCAATGACATAGCCGCTGCCTGCCATCAGACCTAAAAGCAAAGCTAAAGCCAAGGTCAGGGCTTTGCGCGGTTTTACGGGATCTTCCGGCAATGTCGCTGTGTCTACGACCTGTACTTCGTTGGATACCATTACTTCGGCTACTTTCGCTTCTTCTAAGCGTTTGGCGAGCATGATATATATTTCCTGGGCAACATCGGCATCGCGTTTTACACGCAGATAGCCTTGCTCAATACTCGGCAAGGTGCCGATGGCCTCGCTGTTTTCTTTTTCAATGTTTGCCAGTGCCTGCTCTTTGCCTTGGGCAACGGCAATCTCTGCCTCACTCTGGAACTTGCCGGCAATCAGGCCTTGATGCACAGGATTATCGGAAGGAGCCTGCAAGGCGGCAACTTTGTTTATTTCTGTCTCTAGCTGAGCTCTGGTGCTGGCTATTTCATTATTGATTTCCTGCATCTTCGGATGCTTATCTGTGTATTTGTTCAGGTAGCTGACCTTCGTCATTTCGAGCTCTGCCAGCTTCTGATTGTATTCTTTGATTGTGGAGCTGTCCGCAGTAGCTTTCGCTGCGCCGCCCAATTGTTGGTTGATGGAAGATAGTCTGGACTGTGCCGTTGCCAGATTGACTTTGTTCTCGGCTTTGACCTTATCTACCATGACTACCCTGTCAGAAATAACCTTCATGTTTTCGGAAGGGTCGATGATCTTATTCTTTTCTTTGTAGACTTGCAGTGCACTCTCGGCGTTGTTCAATTCGTTCTTGGCCTCGACAACGCGTGCGGCAATGAATTCTTTGGTAGCTTTTTGCTCAGCACGGGTAAGACCGGTCAGGCGGCTCAGGAAGCCGTCAATGACGAGTGCATTGGCTTTCTGCGCATCTTCCGGTGTATTGGCATTAACGGTAACTTTCAGAATTTCCGTATTCTTGAAAGGAGTCGTAGTGATGCGGTTTTTAACATAGCCATCATAAGAAGGATATTTGCCGTCATCGTTCGGCTTCTCCGTCTCCTGGATGACCGGCTCGATAACACTGCGGCTCTTCAGGATTTCCGCATAGGTGCTCATTAGTTGTGCCGTAGCTGCGGTGTTGGCACCCGGTACAGCGTCGAGCAAGGAACTGGCGAGGCCTTGCGGCTGCTTGATACGTAATAAAGATTCCGACTCATACACACGGGGTGTAATCAACAGATACAATATGGCTACGACAAGAAAGGCTGCGGTAATGTACGCGATCTTCCGCAGGTTTTTGAGCAATATGGTCAATAGCTCTCGTAAATCAATTGAATTCTCTTCCAAGATAATACCCCCGTTGTGTGATAGTTGTGTTGCGATTGTGTTAAAGAATGGTTAAAGATGAAACCCGAGATTCCTCGTCCTGGCGTCCTCGGGATGACAGATTATTAGTCGTTGTTGTTGATTTCGCTGACCATGTAAGCACCGCTGATGAATGGCATGATGTCCTTAGCAAAGTCGATGCGTCCGTTGCTGGTCAGATACAAAAGGTCGCCTTCAGCCAGGGTATGGTTCTGGCTGATATCGCCTTTCTTCAATATATCATTCAGGTTCAGTTTGATCGGCTCGCCCTGTTGGTCTTTGTGAATCAAAAATACTTTTTTCTTCGCTGCATCCTTGGTAAAGCCATTTGCCGCGCCGATGGCATCGAGCAATTTGTGTGACTTCGTCAGTTCGTAGAGGCCTGGCTTATTAACTTCCCCTAGAACGTAGACGCGTGTCGTACCGAGCTGCGCAATATTAACTGTGACCTGCGGATTGACAAGGTATTCGGATAGCCTTTGCTCCAGTATTTGCGTGAATTGGGCAATGGTCTGGCCCGTGATGTCTACTTCGCCAATCAAAGGAAATGACAGTTTGCCGTCAGGTCTGACGATGTATTTCCCTCCTGGTGTAGTAATGACCGTGCTGATATCCTCATGTCCCAAAACCGTGATATCCAGCTGATCACCCGGGCACATAATATATTCCTCTGCGTGTGCGATGCCGCTTATAGCTAAAGTACAAGCAAACAGCAAAGAAACTATTTTTTTCTTCATGGCTTATCCTCCTTGTTTTTCCTCAATACAACTAATATTAAAACACTCTACAGGCCAATTGGCAAGGCTAAAAGGCATTCTCAGTCGAAGAAACTGCTGAAGAAGCCTTTGTTCTTATCGTCAGGCAGCTTGATTTCTTTCGGGATTTCAATATCAACGTATCTGTCTGCGATGATAGCTGCAGGATTTGCTGTGGTGATCCGGTTCAATACTTCCGACTCAACCTTGTGCGCCAATAGCTCAAGACCGGCTGTGGTGTCTGTATGTCTATGTTCTACGCTGTGGGCATCGGTACCAAGAAAATGCACCATGTTGTTCGCCAAAAGCAAATTAGCGAAATTCTTCACTTCCGTGCCAAACTTGCAGGTAAAACTGCCTATGTTGCACTGTACCAGAGCGCCGTTTCTCAGCCATTGGTGGAGCAAACGCGGATGCTTGGCGAGATACGGATGGCGTTCGGGGTGAGCGATGATCGGTATCAATTCTTTGATCTGTACTTCGTACAGGAATTCCTCGGCATAGTTCGGCACCGTATTAGCTGGCAGTTCTACGAGTACATAACGGCTGCCGGCAAGGCAATAGTCGCTTTGTCCTGTTTTCAAAAGTGTCAGCATATCCCAGTTCATTTCGAGCTCTGCGCCCGCATAAACACGAATAGGAATGCCGACATCCTGTGCATTCCTATTCAGGTCTTCTGTTTTTGTTAGAATTGTCTGCCAATTGGCGTGACTTGCCCCTTCGATAATATGGGGTGTAGCGATAATATCCGTAGTGCCGGATTCTGCTGCCATTTTTAAAAGGGCGAGCGAATCCTCCATGTTTTGTGCGCCGTCATCTATGCCATCTATTATATGTGTATGAATATCAATCATGAAAACTTCCCCCTCTTTCGTCTTGCTTCTTAGAAGTGATTAGGAGTATACGTAGGTACCATTTTTTGCAGAAGTTCAATATATTCGAGATCAGTCGTACAATTCTTAAATTTAGCTAATTCGTCGCGCAGGCTTTGCGGATCTTCATCGCGCAGGTTAGCACGGAAAATCTGCTTGTGCATGGTGGAGGAAGTACCTTCTTCTGCTGTCAGCAGCTCTTCAAACAGTTTCTCGCCGGGACGCAGGCCTGTAAAGGTGATCTGCACGTCGACATCCGGTTCATGTCCGTAGAGTCTGATCATGTTCCTTGCGAGGTCAACTATTTTGACCGGTTCGCCCATGTCAAGCACAAATACTTCGCCGCCTTTGCCCATGGCACCAGCTTGCAAAATCAATTGCGAAGCTTCCGGAATCGTCATGAAATAACGTTTCATTTCCGGATCAGTAACGGTGACGGGGCCACCGGCCTCGATTTGTTTTTTGAATAATGGCACGACACTGCCGCGGCTGCCAAGCACATTGCCAAAGCGCACGGTAATATATTTAGTAGCAAATTGTTTGTTCAGAGCTTG
>JAAYVM010000175.1 GCA_012517145.1 Acholeplasmataceae bacterium | reverse complement strand
TGTGAATACAAATTTTGCCAGGAGGTGGCAAAATGTTTAATAATATTAAGAAAAATAAAGGTCAATCATTGGTAGAGATGGCAATTATTTTGCCGGTCCTTATCGCATTGATATTCGGTATGACGGACTTCGCCAGAGTTTTGAATGGCTACCTTGTCGCGACTGAAGCTTCCAGGGAAGGAGCCCGCGTGGCTGCTATGAGAGGCGATGACGCTGAAGTTGTATTGGCAGTCAACGCGGCTGCATCGTCTCTTAATCCAGCAAAAATGACGATCACAACAACGCCGGCAACGAGGGTAAGAGGGGATTCGGTTACTGTAACAGTTACTTATAACATGGATATCGTTACCCCATTGATAAATACAATGCTTACTAATCCTTTACCCATTACCTGTCAGACAATCATGCGTGTAGAGTAGGTGATAAAGATGAAGAAAATCACACGCTTATTAAAATTAAAAAAAGGTTTTGTAACCGTTACTACGGCAGCTATGATGGTTTCTCTTATTGGTATGGCGGCATTAGCTACTGATGTAGGTGTATTATATGTTAATCATAGTCAGCTGGAAAATATGACTGATTCCGGCGCGCTGGCCGGCGCGCAGGAATATTTCTTCAATCAGTCTCAGGTGGAGGCGGTTGCTACTGATTTCGCCATGCGCAATGGCAAGACCGGCGATACTATCAACGCCTGGGTTGATACAGATGGCATGAAAGTATATTGCAGCGCAAACCGCAATGTTGATCTTTATTTAGCAAAGGTTTTAAATATAAACACGGCTAATGTAACTTCCGTTTCTGCCGCTAAAATAGCTGCAGTCAGCGGCACAAGCAATGCCTGGCCGTTTGGTATTACTTGGGATGATAGTTTTTTACCGGAAGGCTCCGCGGCAGGGCAGCAATTTACCTTGAAAGTTGATGAAAAAGAAGAATTCAAAGGTAATTTTCATGTGTTGCGGCTAAAAAGCAAAAGCGGCGGTGATTCTGGCGCCAGTGTTGTAGAGGAGAATATTGTTTACGGCTGCGCGCAGGTACTGAAAATAGGCGATAAAGTTAACACAGAACCCGGTAATATGACAGGCCCGATTAAGAAGGGGATAAGTGACAGGCTGGCAATTGAAGGCGGCAATATTGTTATTATTCCTGTTATAGAAGAAACCTGGACAGATCTTGGCGGCGGTGTAGAGCAAGTGACAGTTAAAGCCTTTGCTGCATTTGAAGTTGATTCGTCAAATGGCAAAACAGTCACCGGCAGATTTATCAGATTAGTGTCGGGTCCTGCGGAACAACTTTCTGACGGTGCTAGCCTCTACGGCTTGTACGGTACAAGACTAGTAGAACCATAAATGGATTTATACAAAATGGGCAGGGGGGGTTTGTATGTCGCTATTAAAAAGATTAGAAGAACAAAAACAAATGGAGGAACACCCCGAAATAAGTGAACATGATAAAACCGTTGCTTTAGCAACAGTTAAAAGCGACCCATATCAGTACTTAAAAACTAAAATACACAAGCGAATAGTTGCGGAAATGAGCTCAGAGGATAGCAAGGCTCTGATAGAAAAAAAAGCTGATATAAAGATGCTGAAGGAAGTAGTAACGCGGATTTCCAATAACGTAATGGATGAAGAAATCACTCTCGTCCCGCAAACAGAACGCCGACGTATAATACCGGAGGTGCTGGCAGAAGTAATTGGCTATGGTCCCATTGAACCACTTCTTAAAGATGATACCATTACCGAGATCATGGTCAATAATGCCAGCCAGGTCTATATTGAACGCAAAGGCAAGCTGGAGCTTACGGATGTTACCTTCCGTGATGACGCGCATGTCATGCATATTATAGAAAAAATTATAGCTCCTATCGGCAGGCGTATCGATGAAAGCTCGCCGATGGTAGATGCCCGCTTACCGGATGGATCCCGCGTCAACGCTATTATTCCACCTTTGGCATTGAAGGGCCCGGCTCTCACGATAAGAAAATTTGCCAAGGAACCATATCAGGTCGACGATTTGATTGGCTTTGGTACCTGGACACCGGAGATAGCTAATTTTCTCAGGGCTTGCGTTGAGGGCAAATTGAACATCATTGTTTCCGGCGGCACAGGTTCCGGTAAAACAACAACCTTGAACATCTTATCTTCTTTTATACCAAGTACTGAACGTATCGTGACGATTGAAGATGCTGCAGAGCTGCAGATGCGTCAGGAACATGTAGTTACTTTGGAATCACGTCCTGCCAATATTGAAGGCAAAGGACAAATAACCATGCGAGACCTGGTTAAGAACTCCTTGCGCATGCGTCCTGACCGTATTATCGTAGGCGAGGTCAGGGGCGGCGAAGCCCTTGATATGCTCCAGGCCATGAACACCGGTCATGATGGTTCCCTCACAACCGGTCATGCCAATTCCCCCAGAGATATGCTGAGCCGTCTCGAAACCATGGTACTGATGGCAGGTATGAATCTTCCGGATAAGGCGATTCGCGAACAAATTGCGGCAGCCATAAATTTAATCGTTCATGAAGCAAGATTCCCTGATGGTACACGTAAGATAACGGCTTTGACAGAGATACAAGGCATGGAAGGTGATATTATAACCTTGCAGGATATCTTCGTTTATGAACAAAAAGGCAAAGACGAAAACGGCAAAGTTATCGGCAGGTTTAAACCAACCGGCATCAGACCAAAATTCATGGATAAACTTCTTAACAGTGGTATCCAGGTATCTAATGATATTTTCTGGGATAAGCAACGTAGTTAAGTAATAAAAAGCATGGCAGAGCATGGGGGTGATTTATTGTGTTGCTGTTCATAGCAATTTTGGCATTTTTAATAATGGTTCTATTATCTTTTGTGTTAATTACCGGTTTCACATCCGAACGTGAAGAAGTAAATCTGCGGCTTAAGGCCTTAGAAGGAATGGATGAAGGCCCCGGGACTGTAATTGAGGAAGAAATGTCAGTTCCGTTTAAAGACCGTATTGTAACCCCGTTTTTTGATAAATTGTCACGCTTTTTCTCTGACTTTTTCCCGTCGACAACAATAGCCATACTAGATAAAAAGCTATTGAATGCCAATGGTTTTTATGGGTTGAGTGCCACACACTTCATGGGTCTTAGCTTGGTGGTTGCTATTGTATTGTCAGTTATAGTCGGCGATATTATGTTTCTGACTAATAAGCCATATAATAAAATCATGGCTTATGCTTTTTTGACATTTGCAATCGGCTTGTTTTTACCATATCTGATGCTTGAACAAAAGATTACCAAAAGAAAAGCAGCGCTGCAGAGAGAATTGCCTGATGTGCTTGACCTTTTGACAGTCAGTGTCGAGGCTGGTCTAGGTTTTGACGGCGCTTTGGTTAAGTTGTCAGAAAAAATGAAAGGCGAGATGGTTGACGAGTTTACGCGCATGCTGCAGGAAGTCCGTGTTGGCGTTTCGCGCAAAGATGCCTTGCGAGCCTTGGCGGAACGTTGCAACGTGCAAGACGTTTCCCTTTTTACCAGTGCTTTGATCCAGGCGGACCAGTTAGGTGTAAGCATCGCTAAAGTGCTAAGGATACAGTCTGCTGACATACGGGAAAAAAGAAAACAAAGAGCCGAGGAACAAGGTATGAAAGCGCCGATAAAAATGTTGTTTCCTTTGGTATTCTTTATCTTTCCGGCACTATTGATTGTTTTACTGGGGCCAGCGTTCCTGCAAATTTTTTCGATATTTGCGCATAAGTAGGGTCGCTTGCTATGATCATCTATAACAATACGCAAAAAACACAAATAGCTGAGAAAGCAAAAATAGCCGATAATTTCTTTTCGCGCTTGAAAGGCTTACTGGGAACTGACAGTCTGGAAAAAGGTGCAGCGTTGGTTATTCGCCCCTGCAACAGCGTTCATACTATTGGCATGAAATATCCAATTGATGTTCTGTTTCTTGATAAATACGATAAAGTCGTTAAAATTGTAAGCAATTTGCAAAGCAGCAAATTTGCTTTTTGCGGAAAAGCCAGTTATGTAATAGAACTACCGTCCGGAACTGTTCAGAAGAGCGGAACAATTGGCGGCGATATGATAGCTTTTTCATAAGGTTCTAATGGGAGACTTTTAATTATGATTTTTTATATAGTTTATTTTATATTTGGCCTGTTTACAGGCAGCATATTGTACCGGTATATTGAGTGTCTTCCAGAGCGGCGCAGTTTAACTGCGCCGTTAACTTGCTCTCCATGCGGCAGAAAACTGAAGTTCGTAGGCATGAAACCACTCATAGGTAATAGCGGTAATAATGGAAGCTGCCAATCTTGCGAGGACCCTTTTCTAAGGCGTAAAACTGTTATTGAACTGCTTACCGCTTTTTTATTTGTTCTATGTTATATTTCTTTTGGTTCTACCGTAAAGATTTTAAACGCCTTGCTGCTCACTTGTTTTTTGATTGTTATTTCGCACATTGATTATGATTACAGCCTGATCCCGGATAAAGTATTATTGCCAATGGCTGTTGTCGGAGTCATTCTAAACCTTTTTTTAGGCGAAATTAAAATATTAAATATGTTTGTATCGGCCATTATTGGCGGCTGCGTATTTTTATTGTTAGCTCTCATCAGCAAGGGCGGTTTTGGCGGCGGTGACATAAAATTTATGGCCTGCCTCGGCCTTTGGCTTGGCATTAAAAATACCTTTCTTGCTATGCTTATATGCTTCATTTTGGGTGGTATTGGTGCGGCGGTACTAATTTTACTTAAGAAGAAAACCCTTAAAGACAAATTTCCTTATGGCCCTTATATTGCGATGGCTTCATTTATTACTTTGCTTTATGGTGATTCTATCGTTGCCTGGTACTGGAATTGGGCATTCCAAGTGAAGTAATTTATGATAACTATAGTTTTCATGCGCTTCAAAATATGCTAAAATACATTGAGGGATAATGGCCTTTGCGGATTCTGCGTGAAGGCTTCTTTTATATCTTTTATGAATTCTTCTTTAATAATGTGAGGTTTCGGTAATAATGATAAGGAAATTAGAGCTAATTTGTGGAAAATGTCATAAACAATTTAATGCAGCAGGTGAATTGTATTATCGTGATAATTTTCGTGCAACTAAAATAAGTGAATCTTTTTTTCTTTGTGCAGAATGTATTGAGGAATGGGAGAATAAATGGCAAATCAAGGATGCCATTTTTTTTGAAAAAGATTACTCACTCTATGTTGACATTACATTAAATGATGGCTGCATTTACGAAGGCTTAGACTGCACACCTATGGATGGCATTGTTGTAACAAGTGAAGAAATCCCAACAAAGGCACAGAAGGCACTGTTTGATATTTACCAAAACTGGGACAGCGAGCGAAAGAAAAATACATTAAAAGACTGTATATTTAAAGATGAATTTATGCGTACATCATTTACCTGTGAAACATATGGCGGCGAAAAACACGAAAATATTGCTTTTCGCTTTAATATGCAAGGCAAAATTGAAACTGAAAAACCAATACCAGACTATATCATCGAACAAATAATCGATGCTTGGAAAATGTATAAAAATCAAGAGATAGAATAACGGGAGGAATATTTTTAATGCAAGACTTTTTAGAAAAGATTGAGAAAAGACGCACCTTTGCGATAATTTCTCATCCTGATGCCGGTAAAACAACCTTAACTGAAAAACTTCTGCTTTATGGCGGCGCTATACATCTGGCAGGTACTGTTAAAGCTCGTAAAAGCAACAAACATGCTGTTTCTGATTGGATGGAAATAGAAAAACAACGTGGTATCTCTGTGACATCAAGCGTGCTGCAATTTGATTATGATGGTTACAGAGTCAATATACTTGATACGCCTGGTCATCAAGACTTCAGTGAAGACACATATAGGACATTGCTAGCGGCAGACAGTGCTGTTATGCTTATTGATGCTGCTAAAGGTGTTGAGGAACAGACCAAGAAGCTATTCTGGGTTTGTCATCGTCGCCATCTGCCTATATTCACTTTTGTTAATAAATTAGACCGTTATGGTCGCAATCCTTTTGATTTGATGGATGAATTGGAACGTATTCTGAATATACGTGCCTATCCAATCAACTGGCCGATAGGCATTGATGGTCACTACGTAGGCGTTTATGACCGCATCAAAAAACAAGTCGAACTTTTTGAAAGCGATACCAGTCATGGTGCTAAATTGCTAAAATCAACGACTGGAACGCTCGACGACCCCCAAATTATCAGTGTCATGGGAGAAGAAAATTATAAAAACCTTTGCAATGATATCGAGCTTTTGGACTTAGCCGGTGATGATTTTGATCTGGAAAAAGTAAAAAAAGGCGAATTGACGCCTATGTTCTTTGGTAGTGCTATGACTAACTTTGGTGTTCGCAGCTTCTTGGAAAAATTTCTTGAGTTATCACCAAAACCGCAACAACGTATGCTAAAGTACGGCAGTGGCTATATTGATCCAACTAATGAGGCGTTTTCTGCCTTTATTTTCAAGATACAGGCTAATATGAATCCTGCTCACCGCGATCGTATTTCCTTTATGCGTATCTGCTCCGGTATGTTTAGCAAAGGTATGAGTGTTTACCATGTTCAAGGTAAGAAATCTATAAAGCTTTCACAGCCGCAGCAATTTTTAGCACAAGAGAGAACAATAATCGAAGAGGCCTATCCTGGTGATATAATAGGCGTTTTTGACCCGGGAATTTTCAGTATTGGCGACACTGTTTGTGATGAAAGTTTAAAAATACAATTTGAAGATATGCCGGTTTTTCCTCCGGAAATTTTTGCCCGCGTCCAACCAAAAGATTCCCTTAAACGCAAACAATTTACTAAAGGAATTATGCAGTTAGCACAAGAAGGAGCCATTCAGGTTTTCGAGCAACGCGATACAGGTTTGGAAAGTTTCATTGTAGGCGTAGTCGGCAGCTTGCAGCTTGAAGTTTTGGAATATCGGCTACTTAATGAATACAGTGCGCCTCTCTTAATGAATCAATTGCCATATTCAGTAGCACGCTGGGTTTATGCAGATGATAAGAATAAGATTGATAATCTTAAGGGTTTAGATAACGGTATGCTAGTATATGATAAAGATGATCGACCTGTAATACTTGTAAGCAATGAGTGGAGCTTGGGTTGGATATTGGAAAGAAATCCCGGCGTTGAGTTTTTAATGGTTCCCAGTGACGCAAGGAAAATCTAACAATAACTCCTGAAAGGAGCAATTATCTATGAATGTTATTACTCCCATAAAAATATTGGGGGTGCCTGTTCATCCATACACAATGAATGGCGCAGTTGAAAAAATAGTAGAAAGAGTATCTCAAAAACAAAAAACTCTTGTAGTGACTGCCAATGCAGAAATTATAATGATGGGGCAGTCAGATACTGAATATATGGAAATATTAAATAAGGCTGCTTTGGTATTGCCGGACGGTGCAGGTACAGTTTGGGCAGGACGTAAGCTCGGCTATGAAGTTCCAGAAAGAGTTGCAGGTTATGATTTGTTCTTGAACCTTATGGCAGAAGCTGCACAAAAGAATTTTAACGTGTTCTTTTTTGGTGCCGCGCCTGGAGTTGCTGAGGAAGCAAAACAAAAATGCGAAACTTTATATCCAGGTATTTCAATTGTCGGTTGCAGGAACGGATACTTTAAAGATGCTGATAATCACTCGATTGTTGAGGAAATCAATAATAGTGGTGCCGATTTGCTTTTCGTGGCCTTGGGAGCACCAAAACAAGAAAAGTGGCTGGCAAAGTATGAGGATACTTTAAAACCATCATTACTGATGGGCATAGGTGGCAGCTTTGATGTTGTAGCTGGTAAAATGGAAAGAGCTCCGAAATGGATGCAGGATGCATCATTAGAATGGCTTTTCCGTTTGTACAAGCAACCTAGCAGATTCAGAAGAATGCTTGTATTACCTAAATTTGTCATAAAAGTATTACGTTTCAAAAGTTACAAAGCTAGTTAGACATTAACTTGACGGTATGGTATAATAGGTGTCGTTCTTGATTTGGCACTTAAATATAGCGAAAGGGGAACGATGGGATTTTGAAAAGATTTTCAGTTGTCAAAGACGGATATCCGCATATAATCATTTTTATAATAATTGCTTTTATCGTTGCCTATATTTTTAATCCAGTTTATGCTGTAATTCCTCTCGTTTTGGCAATTTATTTAGCGTATTTCTTTAGAAATCCAAAAAGAATAACTCCGCCTGATGAAAGTTTGTTGTATTCGCCGGCAGACGGTACTGTAATGGCAGTAGAAGATTTTTACGATGATGAGTATCTTGATGAAGATGCCATCAAAGTTACTATTTTTCTATCAGTTTTTAACGTACATGTCAACCGTAGCCCGATGCGTGGTCAAATCAAATATCAGCGCTATACTTGCGGTGGCTTCGTGCCAGCCTACAAAAAAGCAGCTTCTTTCGAGAATGAACGCCACGCCATAGGTTTGGAAAATGACAAAAATAGAATTTTGGTTATTCAAATAGCTGGACTGCTTGCTCGCCGTATTGTATCATGGACAACTCTCGGCCACAATTTGGAACAGGGGCAATGCTATGGAATGATCAAATTTGGCTCCAGTACTGAACTTGTTATGCCAAAATCTGTTGATATATTGGTTAAAAAAGGTGATAAAGTAAAAGGTGGTATTACGGTAATCGGGAGGTTCAAAGATAAATGAACTACAGAAGCGCTATAGCAAACACTATAAGTTCTTTCAATTTGATGTTTGGGGTTTTATCAATCCTTGCGACATTCGAAGGCGAATTTAAGGCTGCCGCTATCATGATAATCTTGGCAGTAGTTGCTGATTCTTTAGATGGCCGCGTTGCCAGAGCATTAGGTGTAAGCGGCGAATTTGGCAAGGAACTGGATTCTCTTTGTGATGTCTGTTCCTTCGGTGTTGCCCCAGGTGTACTAATATATCAATATGCACTTATGGATCTAGGCCTTATTGGTCAACTGCTGGCAGCATTTTTTGCTATTTGCGGCGCTTTGCGTTTAGCTCGGTTTAATGTAAATGCATCAGTAGTTCATGGCTATTTTGTTGGTATGCCAATTCCTGCCGGAGGTTGCATTATTGCAACTTATATTCTTTCTGGATATAACTTTCCAATTGCTGCTGTAGCAATTGGCACCGCTATCACAGCTGTCATAATGTACAGCGAAATAAAATTTCCTGATTTTAAAGGTAAAGGAAATCCAATGTATGCAATTCCTGTTGCAATATCATTTGTCGCAGGTTTATTTTTGTTGTTTCTACGTCCGGTTGCCTGGCCATTTGTCATAATGTTTACCTACACCTTGGCTGGCATTCTTAATTTCATTTATATTAAGGCCACAAACAAATAATAAAGGCTAATAGTAGACAAAGGAGTCTCTCTTTATATGAGTAGCTATTTTGATATATTCATGATTCCATTACAATTATTAATTGTGTTTTTCACAGTATATTATTTTGTAATTTCCTTTTTTGGTATTTTTGGTAGGAAACGTGATGAAAAAATTAAAATACCTGAAAAAACATTTGCAATAATTGTAGCTGCGCATAACGAAGAACGCGTAATCGGCCAACTGATTGAAAACCTCCATCTTTTAAATTATCCTGATAACTTGTATGACATATTTGTTGTAGCTGATAATTGTCAGGATAATACAGCGAAAATATCGCAAGAAGCCGGTGCTTTAGTTTATGAACGTACAAGCGCCGACGAAAAGGGAAAAGGGTTTGCAATGGAGTGGATGTTTAACAAGCTCTTTGCTATGAAAAAACAGTACGATGCTGTTGTTATCTTCGATGCAGACAATTTAGTGCACCTGGATTTCCTTATGGAAATGAATAGCCGCCTTTGTAAAGGGGAACGTTTGATTCAAGGTTATCTCGACGCAAAGAATCCTAATGATACATGGATTTCTGGTGTTTTCGCAATTTCCTTCTGGGTTGTTAACCATATTTGGCACCTTGCAAAGTACAATATTGGTTTATCAAGTGTGCTAGGTGGCACAGGAATGTGTATTTCTATGGATATCTTACGTAAACACGGTTGGGGAGCAACATGCTTGACTGAAGACATGGAATTTACAATGAAAGCTTTGCTTGAGGGGATTCCAACAACCTGGGCTCATGATGCTATTGTGTATGATGAAAAACCTTTGACCTTCAAACAATCGTGGGATCAGAGAAAAAGGTGGTCACAAGGCCACTTTGATGTTGCGAGTCGTTATATTGGTAAGTTGTTCAGGGAAGGAATTAAACAGCACAATATTGTTATGCTGGACGGAATAATCCATCTTTTCCAACCATACTTCTTGTTGTGCTCGACATTTTTTGTTATCTGCAGCTATATATATTCAATTTATCCGTTTTATACAAATATCCTCTACACCGTGCTTCCTGTAGAGGTCTGGACATTAATAGGTATAGGACAATATGTTTTCCCTATGATTGTATTAATGAAAATACATGCCTCTTTTAAGTCATGGCTTTACCTTATTCTATACCCGCTATTCATTTATAGTTGGGTGCCAATTACAGTACTTGGTTATATGCATCGCCATGAGCACGAATGGAGTCATACCGTCCATACACGCGGCATTAGTTTCAATGATGTACTTATTCCTGAAGGAACTGAGCTTGGACCCAAACAAGTTATTTTTAACAAAGATAACAAATAATAAGCTTATTAGAAAAACGGTCTATATAGACCGTTTTTTTGTATGCAAATTTATATGCACGAGCCCCTAAACTCGAGGCTATTCTTTAAATTATCATTTTTTTATGTTATTATTAGATGTAGTTTTATACAAAAGGAGACTATCATCATTGAAAATTAAAGGCGTATTGTTTGATTTGGACGGAACCCTTGTAAATACTTCTGACTTAATAATCAAAACTTTTGAATTTACAATTAAAACGTTATTACAAAAAAATCCTACACAGGATGAAATAACTAAATATTTTGGTCTTCCATTACGTGAATGTCTCAGACATTTTGATGAAAATAAAGTAGATGAAATGGCTGATTTTTACCGAGAATATAATCTCAGAAATCACGACTTGTTGATCAGACCGTTTCCTAAAATAGAAGAAACTATGATTAAACTACAGCAGGAAGGAATCAAAATGGCCGTTGTAACATCAAAAAAGGTACCGATGGCAGAACGAGGCCTTAAATGTTTTAATCTGGAGAAATACTTCTACGGCATTATCGGCTGTGACGAGTGCGATAACCACAAACCACATCCGGAGCCAATGCTTAAAGGAGCTGAACTTATCAATCTAAGTCCTGAAGAATGTATATGTGTAGGCGATAGTCCATATGATTTACAAAGTGGTAAAGGTGCAGGGTGTTTGACTGCGGCTGTAAAATGGACCTATTTTGACTGGCAACAAATGCTCTTACTTGGTAAACCTGACCACATTCTTACTGAAATGCCTGACTTGATAAAAGTTATTGATAACGAAAACATGAAGGGAAGGGT
Organism: Acholeplasmataceae bacterium; assembly: GCA_012517145.1. GTDB lineage: Bacteria > Bacillota > Negativicutes > Acidaminococcales > Acidaminococcaceae > RZYP01. The sequence goes on along the minus strand of JAAYVM010000175.1, from coordinate 1,356 downwards.
TCGTGCATGAGAAATATTGCTGTTATAGGTGGAACAGGTGTTTATAATCCAGAAGCTTTGCAAGGATTCAAAGAATTGCTGATAACCACTCCATATGGTCAAGTTGCATGCACTACCGGAGTAATTGCTGATAATCAAGTTACATTTATCACAAGGCATGGAGCAGGGCACAAAACTCCGCCGCATAAAGTAAATTATCGTGCAAATATCTGGGCACTTAAGAGCCTGGGTGTGGAAGAAATCTTTGCCACAACAGCTGTTGGCTCTTTAAATAAGGGGATGAAAGCTGGCCATTTTGTAGTATGTGACCAACTTATCGACTTTACAAAAAGCAGAATCAACACTTTTTATGACACTCCGGAACGGGGAGTCGCACATGTTGATTTTTCCTATCCTTATTGCTCAGTTTTACGCGAAAGAGTAATATCTTGTTTAGAAAAAAGTGATATTAATTTTCACAAAACAGGAACTTATGTCTGCACAGAAGGACCCCGTTTTGAAACTGCCGCTGAAATTAAAATGTTCAAAACTTTAGGTGGTGATCTGGTTGGCATGACAAATGTCCCAGAATCCGTACTAGCAAGGGAAGCAGAAATGTGCTATGTTAATGTTTCAATTGTAACCAACATGGCTGCAGGCATTTCTCCTACACCTCTTTCCCATACAGAAGTTGTCGAAGCGATGGCTCAAAGTGTTAGTAATATGAATTTATTAATTGATGCTTATATAAGAAATAACGATTATACTGATTTATTGACATGCGGCTGTTCAACAGCTATGAAAGAATTTGGCGGATTTAAACTATAAAATCGGAGAAAAAAATGATAAATACTATGGAATGGAAGCATTCCTATTTGATTGTTCTGGACCAGACCAAATTACCAACAGAAATTACTTATATAAAATGCTCAGATTACAAAAGAGTAGCCTTAGCTATTAAACGACTTGAAGTTCGGGGTGCGCCAGCTATAGGTGCAGCTGCGGCCTTTGCAATGGTTTTAGGGTTCAATGAACTCCGTAACAACTGCTCATATGGGGATAAATTATTTTGGTCCAAATATGATTGTATTAAAAATGAACTAATCTCAGCTAGGCCGACTGCTGTTAATTTGCAATGGGCAGCTGACCTAATATTTTCAGAGGCTTTTTCGCATAATGAAACTTTAAGCTTAGCTGAAATTGCAAAATTAATTGATGCTATGGCTCTCAATATTTATCAAAATGATATTAAACAAAACAAGAAAATTGGTGTATATGGCGCAAGTTTACTACCGCCAAATGCCAATGTCATAACACATTGTAATGCAGGTTCTTTAGCAACTTGCGGCTGGGGAACTGCTTTAGGTGTAATTCGTC
>JAAYVM010000174.1 GCA_012517145.1 Acholeplasmataceae bacterium | reverse complement strand
CAAAATTATCATATCCTTCAATTCTAAGGATATGTTTTTGCCTCTTTTCATAAAATTACCCCCAATTGTAGTTCAATTATCCTACAATTGGGGGTGCTTTGTCATTGTCCGTTTTTATCGGACCTGTGCAAGAAAATCTAGTCCAACATTTGGGATGCATTTTATCTTGGCTGCTTTAATTTTTTGTGTTTGACGTTGTTTTATCAGTAGACGAGGTTTTATCACCAAGAGTAGGATCTGTCTTAGTAGAACCGGATTTCCCTGGCACAACCTTTTTGACTGCACTTGGAATTTTACCAGATTTAACGTCCTTTTTGTTGTTGTCTTCTTTAATAATCTTAGGTTCAGCTGGAACAACGACACCAGCTGGCCTTACAAAGTCACTTGCTGGCACATTTGCCAGCGCTGCTGACATGAAATCCCGCCAGATATAGGCTGGTTCATTACCACCGGTCATACGATTCAAAGGATCACCGTTATCATCACCAATCCAGACACAGGTTGAAAGATCCGGTGTAAAACCTACGAACCAAGCATCCTTATAATCGCTTGTTGTTCCTGTTTTGCCAGCTGCAGGTCTTCCTATTGCCGCTCCTGTACCCGTACCGCGTGTCATAACTTCTCGCATCATATCAACAAGAAGATAAACGCTTTTAGGATTGACAACTTGTTCAGGACTTACCTTGCTTTCATAAAGAACTTTACCATTGCGATCAACAATTTTTGTAATGGCGATAGGTTTATTGTAGCTGCCATTATTGGCCAGCACAGCAAATGCACTGGACATTTCGAGCGGTGTTACACCTCGTGTGAGGCCACCTAAGGCAATTGCCAGATTATTATCATTAGCTCCGCCGCTAGTTACCAAAGAGCTGATACCCATTTTCTTAGCATAATCAATTACCGTAGAAGGTCCTACTTTTTGCGCTATAAGGATAGCTGGAATATTATAAGAATTTACCAGCGCCGTACGCATACTAACTTTTCCATGCCATGTTTTATCATAGTTTTGAGGATTCCAATCTTTAGCAAAGTCTAGTTCCTTATCTTCTATAACGGTAGCGGGTGAAATGCCATTATCAATAGCTGCAAGATAGACAAACGGTTTAAAGGCTGAACCAGGCTGTCTTTCTGCAAGAACAGCACGGTTAAACTGATCGGTGCCGCGACCGCCAACCATAGCTTTGATGTAGCCAGTCTGTGGATCAACAGCTACGACAGCAACTTGTGGTTGTACACGTTTATTCTCATCTGTATAATAATTTGGCAAATTATCAAGAGCATCATTAGCAGCTTTCTGCATTTTGGTATCTATTGTTGTATATATTTTAAGTCCCTGTTTGTAAACTGCATCATAGCCATATTTTTCAACAACTTGCTGTGTACAGTAATCAATAAAGTACTTAAGTGAATTCTTCTTATTCACTGATGTGGCATAAACCAACTTTTCAGCTTTTGCTTCTTTAGCTTGAGCCTCAGAAATATACCCGTATTTCAACATTTGATCCAGTACTACGTGTTGTCGGGCCGCGCCTGCTTTTGGGTTTGTGAGCGGAGAATAGTAGTTAGGACTTTTTGGCAGACCTGCAAGCATAGCACACTCGGCTAGGGAAAGATCCTCAGCGTGCTTACCAAAGTAGGTAAGAGCGGCACTTTCTACACCATATGCCCCCTGACCAAAATAAATTTCATTTAAGTACATTTCCAAAATTTCTTGTTTAGTATATTTTTGTTCCAATTGTATAGCTATAAATGCTTCTTTAATTTTGCGCATGATCGTACGATCCTGGGTAAGGAAGGCGTTTTTGGCTAATTGCTGAGTGATAGAGCTTCCGCCTTGCAAATCAGATCCGAATATATTGGAAATAAAGGCACGAGCGATACCTCTTAAATCAATACCGGAGTGGTCGTAAAAACGAACATCCTCGACAGCAATGAACGCATTCTGTAAATTGCTTGGTACTTTATTGAGTGATATTGGTATTCTGTCTTCTTCAGAATCTGTAGTTGAGATTAATTCACCCTTATTATCGTAGAATTGTGAAGCAGCGGGCTGCACTATATCTTTGCTCAATAAATCTGATGGAGCAAAACGTGCAAAGAGAAAGAAACCGGCAACCAGTACGGCGCCTGCAGCAATTAAAGTCAGAAGTAAGGAAAGAATCTTGTTCATAAGTGACCTCTTGTTTTTGTTTTTTGGTGATGTTTGATTGTCATTTTGATTCATATACAGCGTCCCTTTTAATGTAGATATTTTAAACAGT
>JAAYVM010000173.1 GCA_012517145.1 Acholeplasmataceae bacterium | reverse complement strand
GCCTAAGAAGTTAGATATTTTGCGTGAGATATTCGAAAAAAAAGGGAATGAAGATATTGATAACTTCATGCTCCCAAATACAAGCTGCATTGAAGCTATAGCGCACGATTGGTTAAATAGTTCAGATTATAGGAAGCAGCGTGCAGCGCTTGAAATTATATTCGGCAAGTTGGAACGGGGAGAAGAAGAAAATGAACCAGAAGAAAAAACACCATGAACCTTAAATAATTAGAAATATTGTTCTTCTATGAGCACAGGTTTTTATATTGATGATATAATTCATATCAGATTAAACATGAAAACCATGTTAGCGCATGGTTTTCAGGAGTACCTAAAGCATTTGACTATTTGTAGGGCAATAGGTTTTTTGGTTATGTTTTGTTACCTTATGTTATATACAATTATAAGCCAAACTATTTTATTGTCAAAGATCGATAGTCCAATAATTACAGGTCAAATGTAATCAATTTCGGTAAATTGCTTTAGGCGCTCCTTTCAGAAATCAACAGAAAGGACCGTAAATGATTTACAAACAACCCACAGAGCAACACAAAAGAATATCTTATAACTTTCTGCTAACTCCAGAGGAACATAAGAAGCTAAAGGAATTAGCAGAAGCTAACGGCATATCAAAGGCCGGATGTTTACGCTTATTGATCATTGAAGCGCATAAGTACATTGGAGCCAGGGAGCGCACAATATGATTAATGACCCTGCCCACAAAGACAGCTGCCAGGGAACGCGCACAGAACAGGAAGCGGAAATAAACGGTACTATGGATGAATTTATTAGCGAGGAATCCCAGGGCGCTAACCAGGCTACCAGAGCGGCAGCACAACACGTCCAACAGTTCGAAAAAAATTTTTGGCGTAATAAGATTGCATATCCCTTTTATTTTGATAAAGAATATATTGACTTAGTTGCTGAATTAGAAGCACTAACCGCCGAAAAGGAAGCGAAAGACGCTAAGATAGCGGAGCTGGACGCTAAAGCCAAAGAGCTGGACGCTAAGATAGCTGCGAATGCAGCTAAGATTGCAGAGCTGGAAGCTAAAGAAGCAGAGCTGGAAGCTCAGATAGCAGCAGCGGCAGCAGCAGCGGCGCTGCCAAAGGTACCGGCTCCACAGGTGAAAAGTTTATTAGTTGATAACTCAAAACCAACAGGCTTATTTTTTGGAGCTATTGAGGACAAAAGAATAACAGAAGGGCTCACTAAAGTAGAACTAACTCCGAACTCAAAAACAGAATCAATTGTAATAATCGGAATGGAATGCATAAATTCAATGACTACAACCAGCCAGGAGCTGAACGAATTTGATTATGCTGTATTGGACGCTGTTAATACTTTACATTCCCAAGGATATCCTTACTTCGGCTTAGAGAATATTTTCAGAGTTCTGGCACGTGATAATAATGCGCAATTAATGCCAGGATATGAAATGGAGCGTAATATCAAGGAATCGCTAACACGGTTGGAATCCACAAAGATATCAATTGACGCGAGCAATATAAGCAATAAATACAATATCGATAGAGAAACAATCGAAGTACTGAAAGTTGAAAGCAGAATGCTGCAATTTGAAAAGGCAACTGTCTTAGTAAATGGACAAAGAGCGGTTGATTGGTACCACTTATTACAGGAGCCAAAGTTATTTACATTAGCCAAGCGACTTAAACAAGTAAAGAGTATTCCCCTTGCAGGACTAAAAACAAAAAACAGCGTAACCGAGGACTCGGTTAAACTACAGCAGTATTTATTGCGCCGCTGCATTGGAGCCGGCCGAGGTATGTCTCCAAAAATATTGCTTAATGCAATTCTAAAACAAGCAGGTATAACGATAAAAACCGATGACCGAAAGAAGCGGCAGAGAATCATAGGAATGATCAAGAATATTCTTGACGATTGGACGAAAGCAGGCGATATTATTTCAGGTTACACGATCGAGGCCGGTAAGACAAAAAACAGCGTGATAGCCTTCATTGTTCAGCCGCCAAAGATTAATGAACAGATCTGAAAAATATATGCCAAACTACTTGATGATTGATAAGGTATATCAGGAGAAAAAGGTAGTTGAAATTGCCACGAAGGTAGTTGAAATTGCCACGAAGGTAGTTGAAATTGCCACGTTTTCACGAGTAAAAAGGGGGGTATATATTTAATAGAATTTATAGCGAAAACGGCAGCCGCGCTTTAGACCGCGGCTTGCCTAAAAAAAAAGACAAACTCCTGTGGAATCAAAAGAAAAGAGCCCACAGGTAGTTTTTGTACAAAAGGAAAAACGTAAGATGAATATACCGGAAGAACTAAAAGAACTTGATCAATGGGTATGCTGGAAAAAGAGTTTAGGCCCCGATGGAAAACTAAAAAAAATACCTTATGACCCAAAGACAGGAGAATTTGCAAAGGCAAATATCCCGGGAACGTGGGCCGATTATGAAACGGCCGCAGCTGCAGCGAACAATTATGATGGCATAGGATTCGAATTTCTAAATGGTGGTAATCTATTTGGCATTGATTTAGACCATGTCATAAAAGACGGTGTAATAAACCCGATTGCAAAAGAGATTATAGACACCATGGACAGCTATACAGAGCTTAGCCCAAGCGGCCAGGGCGTGCATATCTTAGCCAAAGGCACGATACCGGATAAAGATAGGCGAAAAGATTTTATCGAAATGTATTCAGATGGCCGTTACTTCACAATAACGGGGAATGTATATAATGGCCGGGATAAATTGAATGAACGGACCAGAGAAGCTGCAGCAGTTCACGCGAAATATCTAAGCCGGAAGGATACTAACATGGTCCAGGAACAACAGAACAACGGCACAAAAAACAATTTTAGCAGCAGTGATGAAGAGATAATCCGTAAAGCCATGAATAGCAAAATGGGTGCTCGGTTTACCAATCTGTGGAACGGAAATATTAGCATGTACGGCAATGATCATAGCGCAGCAGATATGGCGCTTGTAAATGATTTGGGCTATTGGACCAACTATGACCCGATCCAAATGGATAGACTATTTAGGCAATCTGGTTTATATCGTGATAAATGGGACAAGAAACACGGGGCGGAAACCTACGGCCAAATGACGATAAACAAGGCCTTAGATAAAAAAGCAATTATGCTAAAAAACAAAACAGCAACTAACCAACCTGTGGGTTCAACCACACAAGCCGAAATAGCGGAACAACTTACAAGCGAAAAAGAATATTACATAATTACAGAATCAGCGGCCGGCAGCATGGATGAATTTGATTCGATGATTACAAGCACTGCCAATAATCCAGGCATATCAACCGGCTTTAATCAATTGGATAATATTCTTGACGGCGGCTTATATCCAGGACTAATCATTATCGGAGCTGTTACATCGGTAGGCAAAACGGCAATCTGTTTACAGCTTATGGACCAGATAGCTAAAAAATACGATGGGAAAAAGCCCAATGAGGAACGCACAGTAATGATATTTAGTTTGGAAATGTCAAAGTTCGAATTAATGGCAAGATCGATCAGCCGGGAAAGTTTTTTGAATGATCCCGATAATGCGCTAACGGTCCGTGATATTCTCGATGGCAAACGCCTTGCAAAGTTCAGCGCTGATAAACTATCAAACTATTTTGAATCCAAAAAAAACTATCAAGAATACGCGGAAAGAATTTATATACATGAGGGATTAGGAAATATCAAAACAGATTTTATCCGCAATCGCATAGAGAACCACAAACTAATAACAGGCACACCTCCTGTGGTATTGATTGATTACATTCAACTATTAGCGCCAAACGAACCAAGAATGACAGATAAACAGGCCGTTGATTACAACGTGATGGCACTAAAACAAATAAGCCGGGATTATGGAATACCTGTAATTGGGATAAGCAGCTTGAACCGTGCAAGTTATAGCAGCAGAAACAACCCAAACGGTAATGGAAGCGACAGCAGTACAAATACCAAAGTTGCATTTGAATCGTTCAAAGAATCTGGTGCCATTGAATACAGTTCTGATATACTCATTGGCTTAAATCGGAATAGCGATGATGATAAGAAGTGTGAAGCTGTAATGAAATTGAATATATTAAAAAACCGGAACGGCTCAAAAGATGTATCCGAAACGTTTGTTTATCACTACAAATACAATTGCTTCATAGAACAAGCGCAGCCGCAATTCACAAGGACAACTGCAATATAGATCAACACAATTAATAGGGGTGACACCGTGTCACCCTTAAAATCAACAAGCGAAATAGCGAAAGATATTGATAGAGGTAGCACTGTGCTACCTCTAAAAACTACGGCAGAAATTGCACACAACATCTGGCACGCAGACAAGAATTAATAGGATTTAATAGAGGAGATAAACAGAAAATAATGTTCATTTCTTCAAATCTTTTCAAATCTTTTCCGAGTAATCTTTAAAATCTTTTCTCTATTTTGTCAAAATGTTTCAAAATCTTTTACTCGGGAGTTACGAGTAAATTACTATTCCGTTTTCACAAAGG
>JAAYVM010000172.1 GCA_012517145.1 Acholeplasmataceae bacterium | reverse complement strand
TGACGGTTACCCAGATGGCACCTTCAAAGGTGACAACCTGATGACTCGTTACGAAATGGCTCAAATCGTTGCTAAAGCTTACGCTAAAGGCGCAATCGGTGCAGACGACAAATTGATGGCTGAATTTGCTGACGAACTCGACAACCTCGGCGTTCGCGTTGCTAAACTCGAGAAAAAAGCTGACAATGTAAAAATTACCGGCGCAATCCGTGCTCTTTATACTGATGTAGACGGTGCTGATGAAGGCTACAGCCCAACACTGCGTACTCGTTTGTGGGTTAAAGGCGCTATCAATGATGACTGGACTTATACCGGTATGCTTGAAAATACGCAAACTTTGAATACAAACGCTCAAGAAAGCGAAACTAAATTCCGTCGCGCTTATGTGAACGGTTCCGTAGCTGGCGTTGGCGTAACTGCTGGTCGTTACAACTACACTGTAGGTAACGGCTTTGTATTTGATGATCACATTGATGCTGTACAATTAGACTTTGGTAAAGTATTGACTGCAAGCGTAGCTTATGGCCGCCCAGTTGATGCTGACGCTTTCACTGCCACAAACCAAGACGGTTACATTGCAACTCTTGGTTACAAAATGGGCGTTACAGATCTTGCTGCTGGTTATTACAATTTCAAAAATTATTCAGCTGAAGGCGATCGCGAAATTTGGACTGTCGGCGCTACTGCTGAAGTTGCCAAAAACGTAAGTCTTGTTGGCGAATATTTGAAATCAAATGATGAAAATCTTGCTGGCGATGATGATGGCTATGTAGCAGGTTTGAGCTACAAAGGCGCGTCCGCTTCTGACAAAGGTTCCTTCGGCATTTGGGCTAAATACTATGATCAAGCTAACACAACTTATTTCGGCGCTTCCCATACTACCGATGCTACTCATGAAGCTTTGGATGCTGCCATTGCTGGTGGTTTCAAAGGTTATGGCGTAGGTGCTAACTACACATTAGCTAAGAATATCGTAGCTAATGTTGAGTACTACGATTATGATTCCAAAATCGGTGATTTAAACGACAAAACTCTTTGGAGCGAACTGACTTTCACATTCTAATTTGATAATTGTTCTACTAAAGGACGGCCTTGAGGCCGTCCTTTTTTATTGCTTTTTTACTGACTTAGGTGTAAAATAATAAAGCTGACCGGTCGGTCAAAATATGTTAGGGAGGAAGTTTTATTTGGCTAATGATTACTTTGATTTTAAAATGTACAAGAGTACGTTAATTACGCTTGCACTGGTGCCGGTAGCCATAGTATTGTTTTTCTTTCTTTCACCTGCGGTTGCTTATGAAAATGGACCTTTGGAAAATCTACAAGTGCTCCAGCTTGTTTTGGGCTCTGTGGTATCCTTGATGGCAGCAAGAAAAGCAACTGACAAAAAAGCAAGGAATATCTGGTATAGCGGGGCTGTTATCTTCCTGATTTTTGCAGGCAGGGAACTGAACTGGGGCAGAGTTTTTTATCCTACCGGTGACCACAACATGTTTATATCTATGAAGAACCTGTGGTATGGTCCGGTTGTTTATCCGCTTCTGACCGTTATCATAATTGCAACACTTTATACGCTTTGGCGCAGTAAGCTTTTTTCTTATATAAAAAAGACCAGGATACCCTTTTGGGACTTTGTTTTATTTATTGTTTTATATTTGGCCGCAAATTACGCTGAACACCGCCCGATGATTTTTTTTGAACAGCATTTTGACGGCGAGATACTTGAAGAACTTTTTGAGTGTCTTTGCTATTGGCTGCTTACAGATATTACGCGCATTATGGGCATTGTTAACAGAAAAAACATAGATTTTTAGCCTGTTTTTCTTCATTGTTGCCATGACATGTGGTAAAATGGGGTTAGTTAAATAATTTTGGGAGGTTTTGCGATGAAAAAGTTTTTCAGATTTCTAGCAGTTGCAGTAATGGCTTGCTTTTTTGCAGTGCCGGCTATGGGCAAGGCAGAAGCGGCTAAGGTTGTCGTTTTACCATTAGTAAATATGGAAGAAGAAGAGAATAACGCTAATGCGATTTTTATGAAACAAGCTGTTGAATTCTTCAAATATCCTGCTTATGATTTGGTCGGCGACGATGTTATGGAACCGATTCTTGCTAAAGAAAACTATGCAGTAGTCGGCAAACAGGGCCCTAATGAAGCAATGCTTCGCAGAATTTTGAAGGCATCCGGAGCTGATATCATCGTCATGATGCGTTTGAATGATTTTGAAGAAGACAGCGATAACAGAGGCAAGGAAATGCTGCAAAAATTAGAAATTGAAGCCGATGTAATGGCCGTTAACGCTTTTACTAACAAGGTTTATTCCAAGAAAATAAACAAGACCGATACGATTGAATACGCGTTGGTAGTTCGCTCAGACTGGAAACATGATGAATTTGCCAAGGTCTGCCGCAATACATTTAAAGATGTCACCAAAGGTTAATTGATGAAGTTTCAAATAATGGAGGTGTTCTTGTGAGGAAATTACTGACTTTACTGTTGACTGTTCTTTTTTGCCTGACTTCCGTTCTTCCCGGATTTGCTGCCGGGTTGAAACCGCAGACTGCACCTGAAAAAATGGTTGTTATGGAAAAGTTCTTGTACGGTACAGAGCAGGCAGGAGCACTAATGACCAGAGTAGATAGTATTGAAACAGATGTTTATGGTGTTAAAACCAGTGATCCTATTTTGACGCGCGTTGATAATATTTATGCTTATCTTTTTGGTGTGAAAGGAAGCGGCAGTTTGTCATTTGCTGCCAAGCTGAATGCAGCTGATTGGCAATTCACTCAAGAAATGTCCGAATCTCCTGCAAAAACGCGACTGGAAAAAATAGAGAATATGCTTTATGGCAAAGTTGAAACCCAAAACAATCTGGCAACACGTCTGGAAAACCTGATGCAAGTCGCTTTCCCAGAGGCCAGACTTACCACAGAAAATGCAACACTGACAAAGGATACTTTGGTTAAGGTGGCCTTTACTGAAGAAATTAGTAGTAAAATAAACCATGTAGGTGATTCTGTTCACTTCAAAACAGCAGATAATGTTTATGTCGGGGATATCCTTGTATTGCCGAAAGGTGCTGTTGGTGCCGGTACTATTGCCAAAATAGTACAGCCCAAGAGTTTTGGCCGCGATGCCCGCATAGACATTAACTTTACCAGTGTCATAGCTATTGACGGCACTGAAGTACCTGTATTTGTAGGCGATCTCGCTAAACAAGAAGCAAAGACTGCAGCTGGTGCTGCTGGTGCGACTATTGGCGGCATGATTATCTTTGGACCGATTGGTGCCATCGGCGGCGCTTTTGTAACAGGCAAATCCGTAGTAATTCCGGTTGGCGCAACAACTTTTGTGCAGGTTACGGGTGATACTCCGGTTGAAGGCTTGGTACAGACTGCAACTAAAGACACCAATATTTTCCCGGAAACAACGTCAACAAAGCTAGCAAAATAAGAAAGACGTGATTGTTTCATAGGTTTAAAATTTAAGTGGGCATACTTTTGCAGGTATGCTCACTTTTGTTTAGTAATTTAGCAATAGACCTGTTTTTATGATAAAATATATGGTGCAGTATTTCGAGTTTTTATATTAGGATTTCTCGACTACGCTCGAAATGACAGGGTAGTACGTTTGAACAGGATGGGTTGTCAGCCCGACCGCAGCGGAGTGATCTAAGGTTTTTGACTTATAAATAATACTATAAAGGAGAACTTATATGAAAAAGCAGATTCTTTTGGCCGGTGTTTTAACTCTTAGCGTTGCCTCTACCGCTTTTGCTGCCAGTTATTATGACGGCGGTAAAATAAGTGATAGAGAAGGGCCAAACTTTGAGGTCGAAGAAACCTTGCCGGTAGAAGAGCATTCTGCAGTGTCGGCAAAAACAGCTAAGGGCGAGCAGAAGCAAGTTCTTCCAATTATTTTATATGGCGACAATGTACTTTATCATAAGGACACAGGCGAATTTTCTGCAACAGGCAACGTGCGCGTGTTGCAAGGGCAACAAACGTTGTATACTACCAAAGTTGAAGGTAATTTGCAGAGTGGTGATGTTTTTTTGCAAAGCGGCGGTCGTTTGACTGAGCCAGATGCTCAGATGACCGGTGAATGGATACACTATAATTTTAATAATAAAACAGGTGAAATCAAGAAGATTGCCGGTACTAGCGGCAAAGACATTTTTAAAGCTGACCATGCAATTGTCATGCCGGAGGTAATAACGCTGGATGACGGCGGACAGGTTACCCGCTGCCCGGCAGTAGAGCATGATCCTTGTGTGTTGGTAACAGCGAAGAAAGTTGAGATCTACCCAAAAGAAAAGATTGTTGCTCATGATGTAAAAGTTTTCATTAAAGGCAAACACATCTATTCACGCGATTTACTTGTAAATCGTCTGGACAGCAAGCAAGAACAAAGCTTTGCACCAAAAATAGGTTACAGCGATAACGATGGTTTCAAGGTGAAAGTGCATTACGAATATAGCCTGAATGAGCGTCTGGCCGCAGTTGGCGATTTCAATTATTATGATAAGCACGGCTATCGACCGACTTATGGACTTCATTACGATGATAAGCATTTTTTTGCAAAAGTCCAGGATGGTTGGAGCGAAGACAGCGATGACAACTGGATCAAAAGGGAATCCGATATCACTGTTGGGTTGAAAGGTCAGCGTATCAGAGAAGGTCTGCCACTGTCCTATAGTGCTTACTATAATCATGGCCTGTGGAAAGAGGATTCTTTAGAAAGCTGGCATACTGAATATGGTGTTTTCCTTAAACATGATAGAATCTATTTTGATGACGCAAAAAGTGCTTTTGTTGATTTAGGCATCGGTGCTAAGCAAAAAAAAGAAAGTTACAATGATTCTACGACCAACACAATGACCTATAAGGCTGTAGTTGGTAAGAAATTTGACGAACGCTGGAATACATGGGCCAGTTATTACTGGGAAAAATCAGAAGAAGATCTTTTCCAATATAACAGACCGGATATGCAGGAAGAATTACAAAATGGTCTTACCTATCACTTTGACAAGAATAACAGTCTGACGTTTGTCAACCGTTATGATCTTGGCAATTCTGGCGTATATGAACAAGATTGGCGCTATATACATGATTTCTGCTGTTTCCAGATTGAAATCGAATACCGCAACAAGAAATTTGAAGGCGACAAATCATGGCATATTAAATACGATCTCGTGAGATGGTAAAAGAAAAATTATTATGAGGAATTATTATGGAGATAATAGAAAAAAGATTTGAAGAGCACTTACGGTTGGTACAAAAAGTGCGTAACAGCAAGAAATTGATGAAAGAAATCGCTTTGGCAGCAGCCATGATGAAGGTGGCATTGGTTAGCGGGCACAAGATAATGTTTTGCGGCAATGGCGGCAGCGCAGCTGACTCTCAACACTGGGCTGCTGAAATAGTCGGCCGCTTTCAAAAAGAACGTAAAGGCCTGCCGGCTATAGCGCTGACAGTAGATACGTCTATTTTGACTGCAATTGCTAATGATTATGGTTATGACCGTATTTTTGCACGTCAGGTAGAAGCTTTAGGCAATACAGGCGATGTGTTGGTAGCCGCTTCTACTTCTGGCAATAGTGCCAATGTCTTGGCAGCAATCGAGGAAGCGAAAGCCAAAGGTATCAAAACGATTGGGATGACGGCTGCTGGCGGCGGCAAAATGGCTGAGGTATGCGATGTTTGTTTAGTCATCCCCGACAAGGTAACTGCCAGGGCACAGGAAATTCATGGCCTGATAGGGCATATTTTATGTGAAATTGTGGAGGAATAAAAATCTTGCAAGCCTCTGAATGTGCAAAATTTCTGACCGAAAAAATTCAAAATTTAAAAATAGCCGTTATTGGCGACGTGATGCTTGACCGCTACTTTTATGGTGAAGTAAAGCGTATTTCGCCAGAAGCACCGGTGCCTGTCAACCATGTGAAAAGAGTTGAATCAGTACTCGGCGGCGCAGCTAATGTGGCGGCGAATCTTGCCCATCTGGGTTGTACGGTTTATGTGGGTGGCGTAACTGGCAGCGATGCTAATCGTATATTACTGGAAGATATGCTTACCAAAGTCGGCATAGACTACAGCGGCCTGATCAAGTCGTCTAAACGGGCAACTGTAACCAAAATGCGCATTATTGGCGCAACGCAGCAAATGCTCAGACTCGACTTTGAAGAAGTGGGAGATTTACTGCCGGAAGAAACTATCCTTTTGAATTCTTGGTTAGCTGGGCTTTTTGATCAGGGACTGGATGGCATCATTATTTCTGATTATGCGAAAGGTGTTTGTTCAGATGCCTTTTGTCAAAAAGCAATTCAAACAGCAGGAGCTTATCATGTACCTGTCCTTATAGATCCGAAAGGCGCACAGTGGGAAAAATACCGCGGTGCTGACTTTATAACACCTAATTTGAAAGAAATATGCGAAGCTGCGGGCAAAGCAATTACCAATGAAGACGAACCTGTCCTTGCCGCAGCAAGAGAAGAACGCGAACGTTATGGTATCAAGAATGTTGTGGTGACTCGTTCTGAAAAAGGGATGACCTTGGCTGGGCAGAACAATTATTATCTGCATAGCCCGGCCACAGCTCAGGAAGTTTTTGACGTTTCCGGTGCTGGTGATACCGTTGCTGCAACCTTGCTTGCAGGAGCCGCAGGTGGACTTGCCCTCGATGAAGCCATTCGTCTTGCCAACAGAGCTGCTGGTATTGTTGTGTCCAAAGTCGGCACCTATCCAGTGCGTCGCAGCGAATTGTTGAAGGAGGTTCTGGCAGAGGAACGCCAGAGGGGTTATGGCTATCGTCCTTTAAACACGGAAGAGATTACAGCTTTGGCAAAAACATGGCATACGTGCGGTGAAAAAATAGTCTTCACTAATGGCTGCTTTGACATATTGCACGTTGGACACGTGACATATCTGGAAAAGGCTGCAAAATTAGGCAAACATCTGATCGTGGGTCTTAATACTGATGCTTCAGTCAAAAGGCTGAAAGGTGCAACAAGGCCTTTGGTGCATGAAGTAGATAGAGCGCGGGTATTAGCAGCACTTGCCTGTGTTGATGCGGTGGTTTTATTTGATGAAGATACCCCGGCTGAACTGATCAAGAGAATTAAGCCTGATATTCTTGTCAAAGGCGGCGATTACAGGCCGGAAGAAGTTGTTGGCAGAGAAGATGCCGGCGAGGTCAGGATCATAGAATTTGAAGAAGGCTATTCAACGACTGGCATTGTAGAAAGCATAGCAAAGCTTGTCAGGGAGGGAAAATTATGATTATTGTAACAGGTGGCGCCGGTTTTATCGGCAGCAACATAGTTAAAGGCTTGAATGAAAGAGGTCGCGAAGATATTCTTATCGTCGATAATCTGACCAATATGGTTAAGTTCAAAAACATTCAAGGACTTAAAGCCTTAGATTATATGGATAAACAAAATTTCATTGAGGCCATAAAAAATGGCAAATTTGATGATGCCAATATTGAGGTTATTTTTCATGAAGGCGCCTGCTCCGATACTATGGAATACAATGGCAAATACATGATGGAAAACAACTTCGAGTATACGAAGACTCTGATGCATTTTGCCTTAAAAAAGAAAATCCAACTTATTTATGCGTCTTCCGCTTCGACTTATGGCAGCGGCAAGCATGGTTTTAGTGAAAAACCTGCCTGTGAAGAAGCATTGAATGTTTATGCTTTTTCGAAACTCTTCTTTGACAATTACGCAAGACGTTACTTCGAGACTGCTGAAAGCCAGATAGTCGGCCTCCGCTATTTCAACGTATACGGACCGCAGGAGAACCACAAAGGCAAGATGGCTTCCATGATCTTCCAGATGTTCAACCAATGGAAGGCAGAGGGCAAAGTCAAATTGTTCGAAGGTATCGATGGCTATGGCAACGGTGAACAAGTACGAGATTTTATCTATGTAAAAGATGTCGTTAAAGTTAATTTCTTCTTCTGGGATCACCCGGAATTGAAAGGTATCTATAACTGCGGAACGGGACATGCCCATACCTTTAATACACTGGCTAAAGGTGTGCTGAAATATTTCGGCAGCGGCGAATTGGAGTATGTACCTTTCCCGGAAGTACTACGGGGTAAATATCAAAGCTTTACAGAAGCAGACAGCTCCAAATTATTGGCTGCTGGTTATGACGGCGGTTTCACCGATATAGAAGAAGCCATTGCTGAATACTGTGCACTATTAGATAAAAATGACGGGTATTTGCTCAATGAAAGATAAAGCGGTTTTTTTTGATCGCGATGGTGTGCTGAATGTCGACAAAGATTATTTGCACAGTGTCGATGAATTGGAATGGATTGACGGCGCCAAAGAAGCAATATCCTATCTGACGAAGCAAGGATATACCATTTTTGTTGTAACTAATCAAAGTGGCATTGCACGCGGTTACTACGAATTAGAAGATATGCAGCGATTGCATGAGCACATGGCTGCAGAAATTGCAGCTACTGGCGGCAAAATTACCAAGTTCTACTATTGTCCGCATTTGCCAAACGGCAAGGTGGAAAAATACGCCATTGAATGTGATTGCCGCAAACCAAAACCAGGCCTTCTACTTCAGGCAATGTCTGAGTATCCTGTCTGCAAATCAGCATCTTTTCTGATTGGTGACAAAAAACGTGATCTGGAGTCAGCTGAGGCAGCTGGCATCAAAGGTTATCTTTATGAAAACGGCAATTTGCTGGAGTTTGTAAAAAAGATCCTGCAGGTGGGATGAAGCGACGACAAAGGTTGGAGAAATTACCATGGATTACAAAAATATACTTATTATCAAGATGAGTTCACTGGGTGACGTTATACATGCGTTGCCCTTTTCTGCTGCATTGCGCAAACTTTATCCCAAAGCAAAGATTTCATGGCTGGTACATCCACAATTTAGTGGGTTTCTGCCAGATCCGCCTATTATTGATGAAATTATTTATTTTAATAAAGTGGAATTCAATAAAATGGATTTGCTTAGTAAAATAAATTTCCTGCTTAATTTTAGAAAAGAACTGCATGCGAAAAAATTTGACTTGGTCATAGATTTACAAGGGTTATTTAAAAGTGCTGTCGTTGCAGCTCTAACGGGCTGCCCGAATCGCATTGGGTATTGTGAAATGAGGGAAGGAAGCGGCCTGATCAGCCGAGCTATTTGCGGAGAGTACTCACAGGACCATGTCATTGAACGTTATCTGGATGTAGCCCGCTATCTTGGCGCTGATGTTAGAGAAATAGAATTTCCGTTGCCAAATCTGGACAAGGAAACGAAGGCAATCAAAGAGAAATTATCCGTTGCTATGATGAAGTCTCTGCCGACAAGCGGCGAACTATCGCCCGGGAAAGGGGAGATGGAACAAAGTGCCAGAGGGGTGGGCAAGTGTTGCGAACAAACTGCTAACTTGGAAATTCCACCATATGTGGTTTTTGTTCCTGGCGCGCGTTGGGAAACCAAAGAATGGCCGCCTAAGCACTATGCTGAGCTGGCAGATAAAATAACGGAAGACGGTACGTATATTGTCCTTGCCGGCGGCCCTGATGAAAGAGAAAAAGCCGCTTTGATAGAAGCTTCCGCCGAAACTGATAAAATTATCGATCTTACAGGACAAACGTCTTTGCGGGAACTGGCAGCTTTGATCAAAGGCTGCAGAGTGTTTATCAGCGGCGATACGGGTCCGCTGCATTTTGCGGCTGCCTTGAAAAAACCGTTGATTGCAATGTATGGACCTACCCAAGCGGAACGTACAGGCCCTTATGGCAGCGATAATATAACTATTTTAACCACTACAGCCAAATGCGCAGGTTGTTTGAAAAAGCACTGTGACGACTGGCATTGTATGCATGATATAACTCCGGAAAAGGTTTACGAGGAATATTTGAGGAAATAAGTAATAGGAGCAAAGCCGGTGAAAAACCTTTTTATAGTTCACACACCATTTAATTTAATGACGGCTTTTATTTTGTCAAAAAGCATATTCGCTGAAGATGACAACTATCTGGCAATTATGCATCCGCAAAGCTTCGACTCCTGGAAAGATGTGCCGGTTCTAAATTACATGCATTCAGAAGAATGCGGTTACAAGAAAGTATTACCATTGCTCAGGTGGTTTAGAAGCGGACAGGGAAGCTATCGCAAACAGGTGGAAGAAGTCAGAAATATGGTCGGTGATATTGTTTTTGACAGAGCTTTTCTTGCCGTCGACATCGATATACAGGCGCAATTGCTTCTCGCAGTGTTAGGACTGAAAAATTATTATCGCTACGACGAAGGCATGTGGTCTTATTATCCAGGCGGCCATAACCGTACATGGCTGCGCGAAAAGTTTCATTTGTTCGAACTGAACACAATTTGTTTTTTTGCTGGCATCAAGTCAGAATTGGAATTTAACACAGCTTGGATTGGCGGTTCCAGGGCCGCGATAGGTGACTATCTTTATGGTCCGCAACTATTGATGAGGAAATCTCCGAATGCTGTCGAGATCACGAAGGAAATGATCAAGAAAGCAGTCCGAAATTTGCAGGAAAAAGGATTGCTAAAGAGCCATTTTGATAGCAAAACCATTATTTATCTAAGTCAACCATTGGTGGAAAAAGGTGAAGTCAACGAAAAAGACGAATTGGATGGATTGTTAAAGATAATGGCAAAATTTGATGGTAAGGCCCAGTTCCTGTATAAACCTCATGCCATAGACACACAAAAGAAGATAGAAAAATACAAAAAGGCAATTCCAGGTATGTCTATTTTTAATTCAAAAGTACCGGTTGAATTATTGTATGCATCAGAACCGCACATAGACGCGGTTGTCAGTTATGCCTCATCAGGCCTGATGTTTGGAGAAAAATTTGCTGACAGAAAAATAAATATGCTGAGCTTGGCCGACCTTTGTGCAAAACCGATTGACGCAGACGCACATAAAATCATGGAAAATGCAGGCGTAGAATTTATTGAATGACATTTTTAAGCATTCCGAAAGTGCCGCATCTTTTGTCACTACGAGCGGCCATCCATGTCATCCTGAGCGTCCCCACCAGTCATCCTGAACGTTCCCGCCTGTCATCCTGAGCGTTCCCACCTGTCATCCTGAGCGAAGCGAAGGATCTCGGGGTTGATAAAGCGAGATTCCTCGGCTGAAGCCATCGGAATGACAAAAAGGAAAAAACGGCCTCGGAATGACAGTATGTTGTATGTTATAGGAATTAAAAATCAAACATTCTATAATTTGGAGAGAATCATGTTGGAGCTTAATGGAAAGAAAATAATAGTTACATTTCTTATGCATTTAGGTGATTTGGTCTTGACTACGCCCTTTTTGCATGTACTGCGTCAAGCGGCCCCACAGGCACATATTACTTATCTGGTTGACGAAAAATTAAAAGATGTTGTAAAGAACAACCCTAATATTGATGAAGTTATGACAATTGATAAAAAGGGGCATGACGACAGTATTTTGTCCTTGTATAGATTTGCCCAAACTATCAGTAAGGGTAATTATGACGTTCTGATTAATTTGCATCCCAATGAACGGACTTCTTTCATTGATTTTTGTGCTAAAGTTCCTGTAAAAGTGGGCTTTAGTCATTTTTTGTTCAGACCATTTTTAACTAAAGTGACTCCACTTGATCGTAATTTGCATGCGGCTGATATGTATATTGATGTCTTGAGACAGTTGGGTATAACAAATCTGGATAACAATGGTCTGGAAATATTTCCAAGCGCTGAAAACAAAAAAAGAGCGGCTGAGTTCTGGCTGCAACAGAAGCTTACACCGCAAGATGAAGTCATAGGTTTTAATATAGGCAGTGCCGTAGAGACAAAGAGATGGGCGACGGAACGTTTTGCCCAAGTAGCAGATACGCTGGCCAATAAAGGCTATAAAATAATTTTTTTTGGCGGCAAAATGGATGAAGAAATGGTTAACAAAGCCATCGGCTTCATGCAAACGGCACC
>JAAYVM010000012.1 GCA_012517145.1 Acholeplasmataceae bacterium | reverse complement strand
GAAAAATTATCTTGGATGGCTTAGACATTACGCATAAAGAAGTCTATGAGCGGGCGCGACTGGGGATAGGTTATGCATTTCAGCAACCAGCGCGCTTCAAAGGTATTAAGGTTCGGGATCTTCTGACGCTTGCCGCCGGTGATAATAAGCAGATTAACTTGTGTGATCTGCTTTATGATGTTGGCTTATGTGCCCAGGATTACTTGGACCGTGAAATTAACACCAGTTTTTCCGGAGGTGAAGTAAAGCGCATTGAAATTGCGACTATTCTGGCAAGAAATTTGAAGGTAGCTATTTTTGATGAACCGGAGGCAGGGATTGATTTGTGGAGTTTTCAAAGGTTAACGGAAACTTTTGAAAAGATGAATCAAAAGTATGACACGACTATCGTGATTATATCGCACCAGGAACGCATTCTAAGTTTAGCTGATGAGGTCATTTTGGTTGCTGACAGAACTATCCGCGAGATAACGAGCAGGCAAAAGATTTTGGGCGAAATAGGACAGCTTGATTCAACATGTCGTTGTCGGCAGAGTTGCAGCAGAGGGGGAAGAGCAGATGCTAGATGCAATCGATAAAAAACTGTTAGCTGAAGTTGCTGATTTGCATGATATCCCAAGCGGGGCATTCAATATTCGAAAAAATGGACAGGGCATTGAGCGACATACAACTGCAAACATAAACATCGTGACCAAAAAAGATAAACCAGGCATTGATGTCATGATAAAGGCTGGGACTAAAGGAGAAAGCGTGCATATCCCTGTAATTTTGTCGGAAGGTATGGATGACTTGGTTTACAACACATTTGAGATTGGCGAGAATGCTGATGTCCTTATCGTAGCAGGCTGTGGCATTCATAACCCCGGCAGCAGGAAGGCACAGCATGATGGAATTCATGAATTTTTTGTCCGTAATGGTGCAAGGATGAAGTATATTGAGAAACATTATGGCGAGGGTGAGGGCAGCGGTGCAAGGATTCTTAACCCAAAAACCATCATCGAGGTAGAAGAGAACGCTACGGCAGAACTGGAAATGGTGCAGATTAGGGGAATCAACAATGCTTTGCGGGAAACGGAAGTTCGTCTTCACAAAAATGCCCGTTTAATTGTAACCGAAAGATTACTTACCTATTTAGACCAAACGGCAGAATCAAATATCACTGTTCAATTGCTTGGCGAAGATGCTACCGCGCAGGTCATATCACGGTCAGTCGCGCAGAACGACTCTAAACAGCTATTTCATTTGAACATGCGCGGTTATGCCAAATGCCGTGGGCATATCCAATGCGATTCAATCATAATGCATAACGCCGAAGTATCATCGATACCGGAAATTTCTGCGTTTAATTCGGACGCGCAGTTAATACATGAGGCAGCCATCGGAAAAATTGCGTCTGAACAACTGACAAAGCTCATGTCGCTTGGGTTAACGGAAAAAGAAGCGGAAGAGACTATTTTGAATGGCTTTTTAAAGTAAAGAAAGATGTACTCTTATCGGTGGAAGTAATTTAATTAAATTGGGAGTGACTAGCATGATTTATAATATCTTAATCGGGGGTGCTGCGGGCCTTGGAATGGAGACTTTGGCTTTATTTTTAGAAAAAATACTGAAACGAAATGGTTTTGAAATTTTTGTCATCCAGGACTATATGTCTAGGGTAAGGGGTGGACATAATTTTTTCCAAATTCGTTTTGGAAATGAAGCCATTGATTCTCACGAGGACACTCTGGATGGCATTATTGCTTTGGACCAGGAGACCGTTAACAACCATGTTAATCGTTTAAAAAGTGATGGTTTTGTTATTGCCGATGAAGAAACAAATATTGTTCATAAAAACGCTTACAAGCTTCCGTTGAAATCTACTGCAAAAGAAATAGGTAAGGCAATAGTTTATGGAAATATAGCTTTGGGAGCATTGTTAAGTTTATTTAATCTCGACTTAAATGGAATTAAAGATATTATTAATGAAAAATTAAGAGGAGAAGTTGCCGGCCAAAATATTAAAGCATTAGAAGTCGGACATAAAATGATAAGTGGAAAGTATTATCTGCAGGCTGAAAGAAAAGATGACCAAATACTGATTAATGCTCACGAAGCGGTAGCTCTTGGCGCTTTGGCCTCAGGATTGAAGTTCTATTCCGGTTATCCAATGACACCTTCAACGGGGGTTATGAATTATTTAGCTGCACGGATGAACGATGCGGAAGTAATTGTTGAGCAAGCAGAAGATGAAATTGCAGCCATAAATATGGCTCTAGGGGCATCGGCGGCTGGAGTCAGAGCTATGACGGCTACTTCGGACGGTGGTTTCGCTTTGATGTCAGAAACAATAGGGTTGGCTGGTATGCTTGAAGTACCTTTGGTTATTGTTGAGGCTCAAAGGCCCGGACCAGCCACAGGATTGCCTACAAGAACAGAGCAGGGTGATCTCAAATTTGCTATTTTTTCCTCCCCTTCGGAAATACCGAAAATGGTCATAACGCTAAGAGATCCTGAAGACGCTTTCTACCAAACTAATAGAGCTTTTAATATTGCTGACAAATATCAGATCCCAGTTATATTAATGAGCGATCAATTTTTGGCTGACAGCACAAGAACTATTAAAGCGTTTGATTTCAGAAAGATTAAAAACAATCGATACCTAAGCACAGAGGCTTATTCTACAAATAATGAATATAAACGGTATGAAGTTACCGATTCGGGAATATCTCCAAGAATTATTCCAGGGAAATCGGCAGATAATCTTGTATTATTTGACAGTGACGAGCACGACGAATACGGCCACATTACGGAGTCGGCTAAAGTCAGGGAAATAATGCATGACAAAAGACTAAGAAAAATGACTTATCTAAAAGAAGAACTACAAGAGCCACTTTTTGTTGGTGACGAAAACGCCGACACATTGCTTGTAACATGGGGTTCTTTGTCGAGCCCTGTTAGGGAAGCTGTTAGACTATTAAACAAAGATTGCAATAAAAAATATGCTGCATTATTATTTGGAGACGTTTGGCCTTTGCCTGATAAATTGTTGATAGAAAAGGAAAAAAACATAAAAGAACTGATTAGTGTAGAACAAAACGCCACAGGGCAATTTGCTTCAGTTATTAAGGAATGTACAGGAATAGTCTGCGACAATAGTATTCTGAAATACGATGGAAGACCACTTTCGGCACAGGAAATCATCGCAAAGGTAAAAGGAGGCGAATCAATGTGAACAAAAATATATTTACTAATATAGAAACCGCCTGGTGTCCTGGGTGTGGTAATCATTCAATTCTTAGTGCACTGAAAGAGACCCTGAATATTTTGGATAAAAAGCCACATGAGGTTCTTATTGTGAGTGGGATTGGACAGGCTGCAAAATTGCCACAGTATATAACCACCAATGGATTAAGTGGCTTACATGGCAGAGCTGTTCCGCCAGCTGCAGGAGCAAAAATTGTCAACAAAAAATTAACCGTCATAGTTAATAGCGGTGATGGAGATTCCTACGGCGAGGGAGGTAATCACCTGATTCATAATATCAGGAGAAATATCGACATTACCCACTTTGTACATGACAATCAAGTTTATGGCCTCACAAAAGGACAGGCATCGCCAACTTCTGATGTCGGTTTTATTACTGATATTCAGCCGAATGGATCAAACAACACACCTCTTAACCCAATCCTTTTAGCAATTGCATTAGGCTGCGGGTTTGTAGCTAGAGGTTTTAGCGGTGATCATGAACACTTGATAAATTTAATGATAGAAGGAATTAGACATAAAGGCTATGCTTTGATAGATATTTTGCAGCCATGTGTCACTTTTAATAAAGTGAACACATATCAATGGTATCAGGAGAGAGTTTATAAATTAGGTGATGAATATGACACCGGAAACAAATTGCTCGCAATGGAAAAATCAATGGAATGGGGCAAAAAGATACCTATTGGGATTTTTTATAAAGAAGATAAACCGGATTTTCATGACAAAATCAGTTTTTTGAAAGAAGGATTACCCTTGGTAGATAGAGAGATTGACTTTAAAAAGATATATGAATTCATGAATGATTTTAGGTAAGTAGTAATCTTTAAAGTTGAATTTGAAGTCAATCAGAGAGGTGATGTTAGGCATGAAAATTCCGATAATACTTGGACAACCGCTTCACCTTTGGTTAGGTATTCTGTTATTAGTTTTGATTGTGGTACAGATTGCCGGCGTTAGAAAAATCTTGCCAATATCATTTCGTTGGCATCGCATCATTGGCTATGCCATATTCTTATTAGCGATTATTCATGGTCTTTTGGCAGCTGGGTTGAACTTTGGCTACTTTTCATTATAAAGTAAGCTAGCGCTGTTTTTGACATATGCAAGATAAGGAGGAAAATTTATGAAAACAAAATTTATTTTCTTTATTAGCATCATAACAATATTGGCTTTTGCCATTATTGGCTGTGGCAATGGCAAAAGTACACCGACAGCGACGCAAGTTGCTGAAAAAAACGTTGTGACTATCCAGGATTTTAAGTTTAAACCTGCGGAAATTACAATTCAAAAGGGTGAAACAATTACCTGGATCAATGAGGACTCAACTCCGCATACTGTAACGGGCACAGGCATTAATAGTGGGTCTTTGAATAAGGGGCAATCTTTTAAACAAACCTTTAATGATGCTGGTACATTTAATTATAACTGTACAACTCATCCATATATGAAAGGCAAAATAACTGTCAAATGATTTCATCTTAAGTTATAATTTGTAGTTTGATTTGCGGCGTTATTTGTATTAGTTACAGATATATTATAGGTTAAATAATATGAAAGTAATCTTCATAAAAAAGTTGGTGATAAGTAGTGAGAAAAATAGCATATGTATTAACATTTCTATTTATTTCTTTTCTGCTTTCTTCATGCAGCGGTACCGGTAAACAAGCAAAAGATGCAGTATCGGGCGCTACCTCAAATAGATATAGTGAATTGGAAATAAATGAATATAACGGAATCAAACTGGATCCATCGGTTGGACCAAGGGATAATTCAATAAAGGGCATTCAGAAGGTTGAAATATCAAATTATGCTTTAAAAGTTACTGGCCTTGTTAAAAAATCGGTCTCTCTGACTTATAAGGAGGTTCTGATGCTTCCAGCCTATGAGAAACTTGTGACATTAAACTGTGTAGAAGGCTGGCATGCCACAATACTATGGAAGGGTGTTCTTTTAGGCGATATCATAAAATTGGCTGAAGCTGATTTGAAAGCCAATACAGTTATTTTTCACAGCGTTGACGGTTATACTACTTCACTGCCGTTATCGTTGATATTAGATAAAAAAATAATTCTGGCATATTCTTCTAATAAGATAACGTTACCGCCCGCACTTGGATATCCTTTCATTGTAGTTGCTGAAGATAAAGCAGGTTATAAATGGGCCAGGTGGGTTACTGAAATAGAATTATCCGCAGATGCCAATTATAAAGGCTACTGGGAACAAAGGGGTTACCCAAACTAGAATAAAAACTAAGTGGAGAAAATAGGAATTTATAGTGCAGTTCAAGACAAAAGGAGCGACCAAAATGAAAATAATTATTATCGGCGGAGTGGCAGGGGGCACAACGGCCGCTGCAAAAGCCAGACGTAATGATAAAACAGCCGAGATAAAAATATTTGAAGCTGACCAAGATATATCTTATTCTGGTTGTGCACTGCCATATTATATAAGCAATAAGATAACAGATAGAGCAGAAGTAGTGCCAAGAAATGCAGCGTTCTTCAAGCAAAAATATAATGTAGATGTGTTTACGAGCCATCGGGTATTGGAGATAAAGCCTGAAGTAAAACAAATAGCGATAGAGAATTTGACTACTCACGAATTTTTTAGTGAGAGCTATGATAAACTTCTGATTTCTACGGGAGCAGTATCAACAGTGTTGCCAATTGATGGGAGTGATAAGGAAAATGTCTTTTATTTGCGCACTGTGGCGAATGCAGATAAAATTCGCAGGTTCATATCAGAAGTAACCCCTAAAAATGTTGTGATTGTGGGGACTGGTTTTATAGGTATGGAACTAGCGGAAAGTTTTTCTACTCGAGGCATAAAAGTTACCATGGTCGAGTTGGCACCGCATGTAATGCCAACTTTGGACAAAGAGATGTCGGAGTATTTGGAAGAATATTTACGCGGACAAAAGATAGGTCTTGTCACAGGTGACTCGGCAGCTAAGTTTGTCGGTAGTCCACTAGTAAACAAAGTAATTTTAAAAAGTGGGCGCGAATTAGCAACAGATTTTGTTATTATGGCTGTTGGGATAAAACCGAATATTAGTTTGGCACAGAAGGCTAATGTGCAATTGGGGACCACAGGAGCTATTCAAGTAAATACAAAAATGGAAACAAGTATTAAAGATATATATGCATGTGGAGATTGCGCCGAAAGTTTTTCTATAATTACAGGTAAAGTGTTTTACAGGCCACTTGGTTCAACGGCAAATAAAATGGGACGTGTTGCTGGCGACCAAATGACCGGAGGTAATTTGGAATTTCATGGTGGTTTGGGTACAGGTATTTTTAAAGTACTGGATATGACTGTAGCACAAATAGGTCTTACTGAGAAGGAAGCTTTGCGTGAAGGTTATGAAGTCATCGTTAGTCATGACCGCAAACCTGATAAGCCTAAGTATTATGGTGGGCAGGAGATGTTTATCAAGGCTGTTGCGGATAGTAAAACAGGTAGGGTACTAGGTGCGCAGATCATAGGTCCTGCGGGGGTTGATAAGCGAATTGATATCTTTGCCACCGCTATTACTTTTGGAGCTAAAGCAGAAGATTTGACTAATCTTGATCTCGCCTATTCGCCACCGTTTTCTACAGCTAAGGATCCGGTGATATTCACTGGCATGATTTTGAGTAAAGGATGAAGACCATTCAGTTGGAGGTTTGAGATGAAAAATAGATTTTTGCCGTTCATGCTGATACAGATTTTTGTTTTTGTCATGCTCACAACTGGCTGCGGCAAAGCGCAATCAAATATAAACACAATCAGCATGCCACCGGGATTTAAAATAAGCGTTTATGCAATCGGAGTTGATGGAGCAAGATCTTTGACTTTGGCCGAAAACGGTACTGTATTCGTTGGCTCAAGAAGTCAGGGCCGTGTGTATGCGCTTGTTGATGAAAATGGTGATGGTAAAAAAGTTGCTGTTTTAACAGTTGCCTCAAACTTAGACACTCCAAATGGTGTTGTCTTTCATAATGGTTCGCTTTATGTTGCAGAAAATAGTCGTATTCTGCGTTATGATAATATTTTGGAAAATCTTAATCAGCCAAAAACACCAGTGGTTGTTTATGACATGTTGCCAACAGAACGCCACCATGGATGGAAATTCATCGGTGTCGGTCCAGATGAAAAATTATATGTTCCGGTTGGTGCACCGTGTAATATCTGCGCGAGTGGAGATGAGAGATTTGCCAGCATCATGAGAATGAATTTGGATGGTTCAGAAGCAGAAATTTTTGCTTCTGGTGTTCGTAATACAGTAGGATTTGACTGGCACCCGCTTAGCGGAGAATTGTACTTTACTGATAACGGTCGTGACTGGCTGGGCGATGACTTGCCTCCTGATGAATTGAATTATGCCCCGCAAAAAGGACTGCATTTCGGGTATCCCTATTACTATGGTGATAATATTCCTGACCCTGAATTTAAAGAACAACCTCAAATTTCATCACTTACTATGCCGGCAATTAAACTTGGAGCACATGTAGCACCACTAGGCATGCGCTTTTATACTGGAAAAATGTTTCCTAACGAATATAGAAACCAAATCTTTATAGCTGAGCATGGTTCATGGAACAGGACAAGCCTGGTTGGGTATCAGATTATATTGGTTAGCTTGCAGGATGGTAAGCCTATAAGCCAGGAAGTTTTTGCTAAAGGATGGCTAAATTCGGCCGTTCCTTGGGGCAGACCGGTAGATGTGCTGGTTATGCCGGATGGCGCTCTTCTTGTGTCGGATGATCGTGCTAATGTGATATACCGCATTAGTTATGAGGGCGAAAAAGGCTAATGAATTTTGCAACATAGTGTTTTGCGTTAATTGCTGGTTTGATGTATGAAAAAGCTTTTTTGCAGCTAAAAATTAAATTTGTTAACTAATAGTAAAAGGGTGTCTCGTATGTTATTAAATATCATACAAGACACCCTGATTATTTTTAAGTTTTCTTATGACAAACTTACGCCAATCAGGCTACCAATAAAATAGGTTGCCGCAGCCGCTAGCAAGCCAAAGACAATTTGACGCAGTCCGGAGTAGTAAATATTGCGCCCGGTGAAGAGTGTGGTAATTGCCCCAACTAGGAATAGGCCCACTGTACTAAACGCAATACTCGTATAGATAGCCGTTTGTCCGTTTAAGATAAAGAAAGGGATAACAGGTATAATCGCACCAACAGAAAAAAGAAGGAAGGATGTAAAGGCCGCGACAAAAGCAGAACCACCAAGGTCATCAGGATCAATGCCTAACTCATCTCTGGCCAAAGTATCAAGCGCGGTATCAGGATTTTGCAGAAGCTTGGTTGCCAACGGACGGGCAACTTCTTCGCTTATTCCTCTGGTTTGATAAATTAAGATCAGTTCCTCAATTTCTTCTTCCGGGTTAGTTTCAATTTCTTCTTTTTCAATTCCAATCTGCCGTGCATATAGTTCGCGGGAACTTTGGACTGATATCCATTCCCCTAAGGCCATAGAAATACCACCGGCCAATAAACCGGCAATTCCGGTAAGCAGTATGTTCGATGAAGAAACCGCAGCACCTGCTACGCCCATTACTAGGTTGAAATTAGAGACTAACCCATCACTGGCTCCCAAAACTGCTGCACGAAGGGTGTTGCCACCAGCAGAGCGATGCCTGCCTTCCATTTTTGCTAACGTCGGGCCGTCCAAACCAGTTGTCTGCTCAGTATTATTTAGTTGTCCTAATAAGATTGCATGAGCTTTCTCTGAACTAACCATATCGTGTGCTTCTGGCTGATTCGCATAATCATTGGCAGCAATATCTTCAGAAGAAACCATACTAGGCAGAATAAAATCAGGTCCAAACCTTTCCATAAGCCAAATTAGTGATTTTGTGCGAAAGGACAGATTTGCAGGAGGTATGCTGGCACCTTTTCCCAGTAATAGGGCTTCCCATCTAGCAGCATGTTTTTCTTCGGTAGCTGCCAGACGGTAGTAGATATCTTTAATTGTGGTGTTCTTTTCTTGTTCAGCCATAGCTTTGTATAATGCGGCGCTGTTGCGTTCTTCGCTTAAATTATTCTTATACCTTCTAATATCATCCATCTGGAGATAGCCTCTTTTCAAAAATCCAAAATTTTATTTAGATATTTTAACGTATGCCTTATTAGTTAAATATTATGGCTTAAAACCTGCTAAAGTCAAGGATTATGTGGCTTTAAGCAACGTTTTGGTAACTGAGACTTTTTGGAAAGTAGTTTGGATAGCGTAGAATAGCGATAGTTCAAGTTTTAGTGGAATTTGCCAAAAAGTTGGAAGGAGTTTTATCCTTTGCAAAGAAGGTAATAAATTATGGGCGTTAGATTAAGTACGATGCTTTTCTTTTGATATATTATTATGGATAGAGGAGATGAAATTAATGAGACAATCTAAAATTTCAAGGCAAATTGTTACTTTTATGCTTCTACTATTTCAGTTATTATTTTTTATGCCTTCCGGATATGCAGAGGGCAAAACATTGACTAAAGAAACAAAGTTGCATCCGCAGGGATGGACAGTTGGTGACCAACTGAAATTCAAGAAAGATTCAGTGGTCATGACTAACGAATTAGGCGAAGTAATTTCAGGGACATTAGCTGATGACACATTTCTAAGACCCCTTGGCTGGCAGTTGGTTTTAAATGACTATCATTACGTTTCGACCTATGCCGCTGTTGATCCATTTTCTCATCACTATCAGCATTTCGTCGTAGGAAAGGAATTCAATACGGCAGTTCCCTCGCACGGGCATCTACAATACAAAGGGGGAACCCAAGTCACCTTCAATGAATATGGTGAAGTCATTTCTGGTACAATTGGTGAAGATGTAACTGTTCAATTGGTGAAAGAAAAGTACGGCTTTCTGAATTTTAAGGAAGATAACATTCTCGTTTTTTATGATTCCGGCGTAGTTCGTTCTGGAGTATTGGAAGAAGATACAAACCTGAGACCTGTAGGCTGGAGAAAGAACTATGTAGGTGAAGATTCTGCAGGTTTTGTAAAGTTTAGCGCTAAAAAGAAAATAGAATTCAATGAATATGGCGAAGTAATGTCTGGAACGTTAAAGGAACCATTAAAATGGAAATCTCCAGATGGAGTGTCAGTAGAGTTTTCTGCTAATACAATTATTCATTTTGATGAGCAAGGTGCTGTTGCAGAAAAGAGCGTTGCCTAGCGAATATAAACAGTGAAAGGTAAAGGCAGCAGGGGTTTATCCTGCTGCCTTTCTCGAATTATCACATCTTTTTTATAACAGAAGTGGATTTTGCCAAAATCATTTGACGTACGTGATATGTAGTTAACCAGTAATTGGAGGCATGTTCATCTTAGTATAACCGGCAGGGACTTCAAACAAATTTGAATCTGGTACGGCAAGACTGATGTTGCGATATTCATTCCACCAACTGTCATCAATTGCAGCAGTTTTTACTGACATTGTTATACCTGGATCACTGGAAATCCATTCATAGTGTGAACCTTGGTTGTTGATTGTAATCCTATATTTGTCAGAAGCATAACCGTTAATTGTTTCGTGTAAAATGAAAACTCGTTCAATTTCGTCGCTGCTCGTTTCATTAGAGGGTAAGTTTTTTTGTGATGCTTCCTCAGGGTTAAAAGCTTGTTCCATATATATTTTTTCTTCGGGCATAAGTAACCAGACAAGTTTTTTATCATAACGTGTTATACTGATCATTTCTTTTGTTTCCATTCTGGTTTTGTTAGAGTCGATATAAATCTTCCCGCTTTGTCCATCAGAACCATAGAAATCAGCAGAAAAGCTCATTGCTGATACTGGATTTGCAAAAGTCAAAAACCCAGAAATTATAAACCCGATTAATAGCAATATTTTTCTTAAACGCATTAGTAGCACTCCTCCCATAAATTATTACTAGCAACTACAATATAACACATGATTCTGAAAAAAAATATTATTTTGCGAGCGTATTTTTGTTTACTTGCTAAAGGAAACATGCTATATTGTTTCCGTGGAAACAATATGTGGGAGATATGCATATGGATACTTCAATGAAAATAATAAAGGAAATAACCAGAATCAAAGAACATGCAGATATTTTTCATGACCATAATATTAATATTATGGGAGGAATCAGTGTGGCAGAAGCTCATTGCATCGATAAAATTGGTTCGATAGAATGTGCTAATGTCACCAAAATAGCTTCAGCAATGTTCATGAGCAAAGGCGCTATAAGCAAAATAACAAAAAAGCTG
This sequence comes from Acholeplasmataceae bacterium, assembly GCA_012517145.1. Taxonomy (GTDB): domain Bacteria; phylum Bacillota; class Negativicutes; order Acidaminococcales; family Acidaminococcaceae; genus RZYP01. The sequence goes on along the minus strand of JAAYVM010000012.1, from coordinate 8,040 downwards.
CTTTGCAAGGAGCTAATAGAGAGTTATCAGACACCAGAAAATAAAAAGGAGGTTTATTTTTTACTAACTGAAATGGGCAAACAAGTCTATAGAGCCCATAAAAAATGCCATAAATCAGCAAGACAAAATAAATTAGCAATCTTGTCAAAATACAAGAACGAAGAAAAAGCAATTATTTTAAAATTTTTAAAGGATTTGACTCAAGAGTACGACGATGAAATAAAAAAAGAAAATTAGAGATAAATGTTTGGAGGATGAAGAATTGAATCAAAAGTATATTTATCTTGTTGCTTTGGCGCACTTTTTTTGTGATATTGCAATGGGAGCTTTGCCAGCTTTGTTGCCATTTTTTATCCTATATTATGATATGGATTATAGCGCCGTTACAGGTTTTATGTTTGCTTCGTCATTCTTGTCGTCATTAGTTCAGCCTACTTTTGGATGGCTGGCAGACCGCACGTCTAAAACCTGGCTGATGCCATTGGGCATTTTTCTTGCAGGTGTGTCAATGGGTTTGACCGGGTTAATTAAGGATTATTGGGTAATCTTTGCATTTGTGACCGCAAGTGGCATTGGTAGCGCAATTTTTCATCCGGAAGCAGCTCGAATGGTAAATAAGTTGTCAGGTATCAAGAGAGGGACAGCTCTAAGCATTTTTTCTGTAGGAGGTAATGGTGGGTTTGCTATAGGACCGATGATTGCAGTTGCAGCTGTTACAGCTTTTGGTATGCAGGGTACTATTGTTTTTTCTTTTCTTGCGGTTATTATGTCAGTAGCCTTGCTGATTATCGGACCAAAAATGAAGGAAGAGATTGCTAAAAACAGCTTATCAAATGATTCCGTAAAGTCTGCCGTTTCGAAAAATAAGCAGGCAAAAAATGATTGGACCTCTTTTGCTCGTTTAACATTAATCATCGCTTTTAGTTCTGTTGTAGTTTGTGGACTTCGCAGTTTTATTCCTTTATACTTGGTTAAAACTATAGGACTTTCAACTACGGCAGCGGGATCAGCTTTAACAGTACTATTTATGTTTGGTGTTGTAACTACTTTAATTGGCGGGTTTTTGGCTGACAAAATTGGTTATTTAAAAGTTGTGCAGCTAAGCTATTGGCTATTAGCGCCTATGATTGCGATTTTATCGCAAACCACAAATGCATATATGTGTTTTTTACTAATGATTCCGATTGGTTTTGCAATGTTTTCACCTTTTAGTTCAGTAGTTGTTTTGGGACAAAATTATCTGGCAAAAAATATTGGTTTTGCGTCAGGAGTGACTCTTGGTCTGTATTTTAGCATTGGTGGTGTATTTGTGCCCTTGATTGGAAAGTTTGCAGATATTTATGGCTTACCTAAAACAATGGAACTGTTAACTTTTTTCGCACTTTTGGCAGCACTTTGCACCTTTATTTTACCAAAACCATTAGCAGAGGACGTTCATGAAATTTAGTTACTGCAAACTAAATCATAATAAACCAGAGCGCCTAATGGTAAATTTCAGAACGATTAGCTATAATGAAGTAAATGAGTTTTCATATTTTTTATGCTTGATTATACCTTTTTCTTTGATGCTAAAAGACTATAGCTAGAAATGGAAGGTGAATTGTTATGCACAGAAATTTCAGCTTTTTTGTCACGGTAATAGTACTAATATTTGGAATACAAATTTCTTGTATTGCAGCGCCAAGCGACGAAGGGCATCTTTTTCCTGTAAAGAGGGGAACTCTGGCGGGTTTTATTGACATTAAAGGAGACGTCATTATTCCCCTTCAATATGCCGAAGTAAGTGAATTTAGTGAAGGCATGGCGGCAGCACAAGATGTGGAAAGCGGCAAGTGGGGGTATATTGAACGAACTGGTACTTTTATTATTCCACCACAGTTTAGCATAGCGGGTATTTTTAGTGAAGGTCTGGCCGGCGTTAGGTTTGAGGATTCTGATGGCTGGTATATTGATCGCAGTGGCGAAAAGGTTATTCAAGGATGGTACGGAGGGAAAGTACAAGATGGATTGGCTCCGATAAGAAAGCAGGGAAAGACCATTATCGCTGATAAAAATGGCAATGAACTTTTTGAGGTGCCTGGCGAGGCATGGCCGGTTAATGGCGGGCTCATTGCATTTATGAAAAATGGTCGTATGTGTTTTGTTGATCACCAAGGCATCGTCGTTATTCAACCGATATATCATTGTGACGTAAATTGGCGTGATCAGCAGTTTGAAGAAAAAATAACTCCCGTTAGCAAGCCTATGCCTACTGGAAAAGCTAAATTTGGCTTCATTGATATAGGCGGAAAAACAATGGTTGATTTCCATTATGACTGGGCAGAACAGTTTTTTGACGGCTTGGCTATGGTTGCCAAAGATGGCAAGTACGGTTATATAAATACTAATGGCGAGCTAGCCATACCTTTGCAATTTGATGAAGCAAATCACTTTTCTGAGGGACTGGCTGCTGTAGAAATTAATGACCGCTGGGGGTTTATTGATACTAAAGGAAAATTTGGCATAGGAGCACAGTATTTATCAAGAATTTGGGGCAGTCCAATGATTTTTAGCGAAGGTCTTGCTGCTGTGAGAACTGAAACTGGAACGGGTTTTATTAATAAGAGCGGAGAAATGGTGGTGTCTGCAGTATATAGTTCAGCAGGAGATTTTGCAGATGGGCTGGCAAGGGTTGGGTCCCTTGGACATCCTAGCTACGTAAATGGTTATGGGGAAGTTGTATGGTCACCAACGATTCCAGGTATAAATTAATGAGAAAAATATAGCAAGCAGCCTATAATAAGGCTGCTTGCTATATTTATAAAAGTTATTTATTTTGCTGTTAAGTTCACAGGGATATTTCTATCCAAACTTTCAATAAATTCACCAGTATTATGATTAAATGTTCTTATTAAAATTTTATCAGGATAAAGATATATTGAATTTGTCCATATTATTTTGCCGTCCAAAGTCGGATTATGCAGATCGAGTATTTTGCCTTCATAAAAGTTTATTGCTTCATCAAAGCTCGTATTTGTTGCTGGAGTATGTGTATGACCGGAGACCCATAATAATATCTGAGGATTTTTCATAAGTAGGTCGTGAAGCGGCTTCTCGGGTTGCGCAATGAAATTTGGGGTGTTGACTTCTTTATTATATTGCTTCAGGGTACCTGCCAAAGGTGCATGAAAAAATATTAATGTAGGTTTCGTTTTATTATTTGCTAGTGTTTTTTCTAACCAACTTAACTGTTGCAATGATATTTCTGTCAGATATTTGCCGTCTGTTACATCAGGGGATAGAAAAATAAGCAGATAGTTATCAATATAGCGACCATAATATAAATCATTTAACTGAAAAGTACTTTTGAACCTTTCGAGTTTTGCTGCACGTAATTCAGAAGACGCCCGTTTTAATTTACCATTTGCCGATAAATAATCATCATACATAAACTCATGGTTGCCAGCAATAATTGCTTTGGGCTTAGTTAATTTGTTAACAAAATCTTTAGCTTGGGAATAGTCTGATTCATTGCCAATTTTTTCTACAATGTCACCTAAGAAAACAACTAAATCAACATCGTTCCAACCATTAATATCTTTAATGGCACTTAACTTGTTATCAATCTTTTTTTGTCTGCCATTAGCATTTTCTTCAGCGGACAATTTGCTGGGGTAATGTGCATCACTTAGGACTACAATTCGATGACACTCTTTTTGTGTCTGGTAATGGTTTGCTTCCTGGTTCCCCAAAAATACAAAACCAAAAAAGCTAAATAATAAAATGATTGCAGCGACTAGCTTCTTGCTCATATTTTCATCTCCTCGAAAAAACATTTTATCATATAAACAAGTATTTATGTGATAAAAATGCAAGCGGTGGTACTTGACATAGTTTTAATTTTAATCCTATAATTTGAATAGAGTTCAAATTATAGAGGTGTAATATGGCCAGACCAACTCAGGACCCACAAATACGTATAAATGAAATATTAGATGTTGCCGACCAGCTATTCTTTAGCAAAGGCTATCATGCTGCCACTATCAGTGATATTGCGAAAAATATGGGCGTTGCACAAGGAATGCTCTACTATTACTTTAAATCCAAAGAAGATGTCCTGGAAAAACTGCTCGAACGCTATGCTGCTGCCTTGGTTGCAGATGTTAAAACGATTTATGACCGTGATAACAATGCTACTGAAAAAATAGCACTTACTTTGGCTGCAACTTTGGATAAGGCGTGCTACAAGAACGGTTTACTGCTTAATATGCTTTACGATATACACAATATACATATCAAAGAGAAACTTTTTAATCAGCTTGAGCTTTCATTAAAACCATGGCTGACGAAAATAGTAGAGGATGGCATCACTGCTGAGGAGTTTGAAGTATTCCATTCGTCTACAGCAGCCGAATATATCCTAGTTATTGTTGATTTTCTCAGTGCTTCAATCTATAAAAAAACTTCTGATGAAATTTTGTCATATCGTATAAGAATGGCGGAAATGTTGATTGAAAAGGCACTTGGTGCTAAAGAAAATAGCATTCATATTGAGTTGACTGGTTGAAACTAAATTGATAATGATATAATTCCGCTGTCTGTTAATAGGATGTGCGGGTTTTTTAAGGAAAATTAATTGAATTTAATTCAAATAAAATGCAAAATAACGTATTCAGTTTGGATCAAAAGTTTTCATATAGACGGGGAGATGGGGAAATGGAAGTAACCAAATTATTGAATTACTTAAAATCTTTATCAAAAAAGAAAAAAATATATTTAACGCTTGCTCTTGGCTGCGTAATTTTCGTGGGATTATTCTTATTGAAAACGACGGGTGCTCAAAATACAAAAGCTGAAAGTATTCCATTGGTTCGCACAACAGTCGTTGGTTCGAAGGAAGGAGTTGATAGTTACTCATATCCCGGTGAAGTTCATGCTCGTTATGAAAAGCAACTTGCTTTTCAGGTTAGCGGTAAAGTTATCAAGAAAAATGTCCAGCCTGGCAGCAATGTTAATGCTGGCGACGTGCTTTTAGAAATGGATCCCAAGGATATTGCTCAGATAGTGAATAGTAGTTTGGCTCAAGTAAATTCGGCAACCTCTCAGTTAAGACTTGCTGAAAGCAATCTTGATAGATATAGACAGTTGTATGAACAAAATGCTGTCAGCCGTGCTCAATTGGACCAATATGAAAATTCATATGAAGTAGCAAGGTCAGCAGTGCAACAAGCAAGAGCTTTATATGAACAGAGTTCAAACCAACTTGACTATAGTAAACTTCATGCTGATTCAGATGGAGTCATTGCAAGTGTTAGCGTTGAAGCAGGACAAGTTGTCAGCGCTGGTCAGCCAGTTGTCATACTCGTTCAAAACGGGGAGCGCGAAGTCGAAATCAGTGTGCCGGAAAACCGCATTGAAGAAATACGCAACGCATCGAAAATTATTGTTAATTTTTGGGCTTTGCCTGATATACTGGTGGACGGTAAAGTCAGAGAAATTTCGCCGATTGCTGCTTCAACTACCAGAACATATAAAGTTCGTATAAGTCTTATAAATCCTCCGTCAAATATCGGTTTAGGAATGACAGCCAACGTATCATTGGCGGGCGGAGATGAAAAGGACATCAGCACTATGACAATTCCGTCTACTGCTATTTATCAAACCGGAGATAATCCTTGTGTCTGGGTAGTGGTTGATAATGTAACGAATTTGCGCAAGGTTAAAATTATAAAAGCTGGCAACGATTTTGTTAAGGTAACTGGCCTCAAAAAAGGGGAAATAATTGTTACGGCTGGTGTGAATAAAATCCGTGAACATCAAAAAGTTCGTTTGGCAGAAGGTGCCTGATGATGAAAAAATTTAATTTGACAGAGTGGAGTCTTAAGCATAGACAATTTATCTATTATATAATCATCGTTATGTTTTTAGGTGGTATTTTCTCTTACAAAGATCTTGGACGTATGGAAGACCCAGACTTTACAATCCGCCAAATGGTAGTATCCGTTTACTGGCCTGGAGCAACAGCCCGTCAGATTGAAGAACAGGTTACTGATAAAGTTGAGAAAAAATTACAGGAAACTCCAGGGCTGGATTATCTGAAGAGTTATTCCAAACCTGGTCAGTCAGTAATTTTTGTATCTTTGAAAGAAGATACTGTTACAGGCGATAAAGTGCACCCAACCTGGCTTGAAGTACGCAATCTGGTTAACGATATGAAGGGTACTTTGCCGCAAGGCACCAGTGGACCATATTTTAATGATCAATTCGATGATGTTTTTGGTTGCATATATGCTTTAACAGGTGATGGATACTCTTATGAGGATTTGCGCGTAGAAGCGGAAAATATTCGGCGCACGCTGCTCGGTGTACCAAGCGTGAAAAAAGTTGATTTACTAGGTGTTCAACCGGAGAAAATTTTTGTTGAAATTGAAACAAGCAAACTAGCTGAGCTTGGTTTGACTCCAACTGAAATAACGTCAGTAATACAGACTCAAAATGCAATGACAGCTTCCGGTATGATAGAAACTTCTTCAGATAATGTATTCTTGCGTGTTTCTGGTATGTTTGATAATATTAATGATTTAAAAGATCTTGATATTCGGTCTAACGGACGTACATTCAAGCTTGGCGACATTGCCAGGATATACCGCAGCTATGTTGATCCTCCGGAACCAAAAATGTTCTATAATGGTCAGCCTGCTGTTGGTTTGGCGCTATCTATGGAAAAGGGCGGTAATATTCTTGCTTTAGGTAACAACCTTGAACAAACTGTAAAAACTATTAAGGAGGACTTGCCTTTAGGACTGGAAATTAACACTGTAACCAATCAGCCGACAGTTGTAACAGAATCTATCAATGAGTTTGTTAAAACGTTAGCCGAAGCAGTTGCTATAGTCTTAATGGTTAGTTTTGCCAGTTTAGGTCTACGTTCCGGTGTTATTGTTGCAATATGTATTCCTCTTGTTATTGCAGGCGTCTTTGTTATGATGGATATACTTGGGATTGCTTTACACAAAGTATCATTAGGAGCGCTTATCATAGCATTAGGACTTTTAGTAGACGATGCTATTATTGCAATTGAAATGATGATTGTTAAACTAGAACAAGGTTGGACAAGAGACGATGCTGCCTGCCATGCTTTCAATGTTACGGCCATTCCAATGCTGACAGGGACGTTGATAACTTGTGCTGGCTTTATACCAGTTGGGTTTTCTAAAGGCAGCGCATCGGAGTTTGTTGGCAGTATTTTTACAGTAATCACGATAGCATTGCTGATTTCATGGATAATATCAGTAATGGCAGCACCATTATTTGGGTATCATTTATTGCAAATAACGCCGCTGCTTAATAATGAAGAACATAAGCAGTATAGCAGCAAATTTTACATTAAGTTCAGAAAGATGTTGTCATTTTGTATAGATAACAGACGTCAGGTTTTGATTGGAACAGTAACTTGTTTTGTTTTCTCTTTGCTTCTTTTGGGATTGGTTAAAAAGGAATTTTTCCCAGCTTCTACACGTAATGAACTGATTGTTGAATTACAATTGCCGGAGGGAGCTTCGATGAAGGCAATAGAAAAAGAGGCAAATAGATTTGCTGCAAAGTTTGCTGATGACAATAATCTTGCCAGTTATACTTATTATCTGGGCGGTGGGGCACCACGTTTTGTGTTGACAGTAGATCCGCCAGTCGAAAACTCAAATTTTGCACAATTTGTTTTTGTTGCCAAAGATATTAAGGCGCGGGCTGAGTTGGAGAAAAAAGTGCAAGAACTTTTTGCAACTGATTTTGTTAATGTTCATGGACATACAAAAGTCATACAGACAGGTACTAATGCCGCTTATCCAGTAATGCTGAGATTCAGCGGTCCAGACATAGATAAGGTTCGGTCTTTGGCCGGGCAGGAAAGGGATATTTTAGCTGAAGATGATAATTTAAAAGACATTAATCTGGACTGGAACGAGAAAAGCAGAGTTTTACGCTTGAATATTGACCAGGCAAAGGCACGTGCACTTGGCATAGACAATAAGTACTTATCTTCCAGTTTACAGGCCTTCTTGT
>JAAYVM010000171.1 GCA_012517145.1 Acholeplasmataceae bacterium | reverse complement strand
TGAGAATGATAAAATAACCAACATTACTGTTTTAGACCCACCCGAACATCAAACAGGATCATTTCCTCGTTTTGTGGCAGCTAATGGCGCTACCGATGTTATTGCGGGGGGTATGGGTCCACAGGCGATATCGCTTTTTAATGCTGCCAAAGTAAATGTGTTTATCGGCGCACCTATTGATACGCCCGAAAAACTTGTAAACGATTTTCTTGCAGGGAAACTTCAACTTAGTGCAAACTACTGCGACCACGACGCAGAAGGCCATGGATATCATCACCATCATTGATTATCGCTGTGTCAGTTGTTTCTTAAAGACATATCGGCGATTGTTTGAGAAATTTAATGTAAGCCGTGATGACCAGGAGTTGTTTTTGGTAGCCTTTCGGAAAATTCTGGAAGGCAAACCCAATGATTCACACCCGATAATTCAGGCGGAGCTAAACCGTGCTTTCTGTCAGATTTTAAAAGCGGATGACCCTTTTGCCTGCGAAAAACAACATAGCAATCGCATGGCTTTAACACTGTACGAGCAATGGAAGCCGAAAGTGCTGGCATCGGATAACCCATTCGACCTGGCACTCAGGCTTTCCATTGCCGGTAATATTATGGATTATGGCGCAAATAACCATTTTGATGTTCATGATACCATTGATAAAGTGCTAAACACTTCGTTTGCAATTGACCATTCCGAGCTTCTCAAGTACAAAATAGAAAAAGCAAAACGAATATTATTTCTTGGGGACAATGCCGGTGAAATTGTTTTTGATAAGCTTTTCATTGAAACCATAAAACATTCTGAAGTTTATTATGCTGTGAAAAGTGCCCCCGTATTAAATGATGCAACCATGGCGGATGCAAAGGAAGTTGGATTGGATTCTGTTGCAAAGGTTATTTCAAATGGTTATGATGCCCCTTCAACTATTTTATCCAAATGCAACAACGATTTTCTTGAATTGTATCACGCAGCAGATCTTATTATTTCGAAAGGGCAGGGAAATTTTGAGGGATTGGTGAATGAAAAGGATAGCCGAATTTTCTTTTTGCTTATGGTAAAATGCGATGTCATAGCCGAATTATTAAATGTTGAAAAAGGTGGTTTTGTGGTTTATAATAACAAATAGTGAGTTATGAACATTTTCATAATCGTAATTGCGCTTTTTTTAGCCAGTATAGGTTGTCTGATTTTAGCAAGTCTGATGCTTTTATTACAGGATAAAGATTTAGATAGGGTTTCAACCTATTTTCTGTATGTGGCAAGTGGAATATTGTTAGGTGCCGCTTTTCTGGGAATGGTACCCAAGGCAATTATGTTAGCAGAACCCGCTAAAGTTACAGGCTTTATTCTTATAGGAATTTTGTTTCTTTTTATGCTTGAAAAAATCGTCCTGTGGCGTAATTGTGGAAATAAAGATTGCGATAGGCATTCCAACGCATCTTCTTCGGTTGCCCTCATCGGTGATGCATTTCACCATGTAATTAATGGGATCGTAATAACCTCGTCATTTCTTGTTTCGTTAGAAGTGGGAGTAATGGTAAGTATTTCTGTCGTTTTTCACGAAATCCCTAAATCGTTGGGTGACCTAAGTATTCTGATAAGAGATGGTTTAACACGCCAAAAAGCCTTCTGGTATAAGGCCTTATCGGTAAGCACAGCTTTAATCTTTTGGATAATAGCCTACTTCTTATCAAACTCTATAAAAGTCATTATTACGTACGTTTTAGCATTCTCGGCTGCCAGTTTCCTATACTTATCTATGGCGCAGCT
>JAAYVM010000011.1 GCA_012517145.1 Acholeplasmataceae bacterium | reverse complement strand
TTTTTATTATAGAGATTGTACGGTGCTATCCCAGGGGGATGTGAAAAGAAAAGCAAGTTCTTAGAAAAGTTACCGGTTGCCTCTGATTTAATGAAAAAGCTCTCAGCAAAGTATGCGTACCAAGATGTGGCACGAAAATGATACAATAATAAAAAATATCCCAAAAATTATTCGCCAATTGAACGTGAATGGGGGATCATTTTTTTAACACGGAATTCAGGAAATATAAAAATTCTAGGTTTCACGGTACTACAAAGAAATCATTGGGGCTATTGTTGCCAACAAGGAGATGGATTCATGAGTAAAAGGTATAGGCCAGTTATCAAAGAGGGAACACATCTTGCCTCATCTAAAAAAACAGATGGAACATACCTTGGAGCACTGCTGGATAATGATACGAACAAAGTTGTAGGTCAGGCTGAATGGGAACTGGTTGAAGAAGTTGATGATTGGAACTGGAACGACCCAAACGAATACTCTGATAACCACGAAAAAATAGAATTATCAAAAGAAACTCAAGAAATGATTGAAGTTGTAGGCACGGCCTTAGCTGTGCTTGGAATCCATATGATAGAGATTGGCGTAAAAAAGGCCACTCCGTACGTTAAGCAATTTGTTACAGGTAAGGTCGTTCCAAGCATAAATAAAACCATGAACTGGTTTGCTGAAAAAGGTGCAACCGGAATATACATTATTCGAAATGGAATCTCGAGTAAAACAAAAGCGGAGCAATTGTTAGCAAAAAGGACGAAGAGCAAATCAGATAAAACTGAACTGTCTGTCGCACATAATACGACTGTTGAGCCCTCCGAAGATATGAACAACGTGTTTGAAGAGACCAAAGAAAGCATGAGCAGAGAGGAAGCACAGCAGCATCTTATTTATATCAAAGCCCTTGCGATACTTCTCGCAGATGAGATTAGAAAGCTTTCTAATGCCTGTATAAGAGAAGGCAATGAGTTACCTGAAAATATTCTGGAGCGACAAAATGCATTAGAGAAACTTACTACACAAGAAGTCATGAATAGTATCAAACTGTTGCTGGAGAACAAAAACAGATCTCTGTTGGATGAAGTGACATCAATGGTTCTTTCGGAGTTTCTAGCCGGTAATTTGATTATAGATGGCACGCCTGTACCTATAGAAAAGCACAGAATTCCTATGGTGCTCCCAAGAAAGAAGATTTCCGGCTAAAAGCAAAGTGAAGGCCTCCTGGAGATGGCCTTCGAACCAGTGGAGACCTTTGGCGGCATGGGAAAAACTGGCGCGCTTGAGCAAGGACAAGATCAAATTGTAAGGATTGAGAGGAGATGCCCCGCCGTACCCATGGTCAGGTGGGTAAACATCTTCATGGAATGAGACATCCCGGCGATAATGCAAGTCCGTTTCAATGGACCAATGCGAACGCCTGATGATGATTCTAGATTAAATAAAAACTTGATCCACTGGCAATTACACTTGACCGGTGTTATGGAATAAATTTGCTTTCAATAATAAATGACCCACCTCGGTGCGCATGCAAAGCAGAAGCGTGGTGGGTACTGTTGATAGAAATTGTAGCCGATCTTTTCCCAATCAGGCAAGATTGAAAAAATAGTGGGTGGTTTGGAGTGATAAGACCGCCAGTAATAGCAAAGGAAGTCCTGGTACTTTGTGTAATTTGACCGATTTTTCTTTAATCAAAGACCTTATCGCCAAACCAATCGTGACAAAAACATGCACGCCAAGAAAGGCCACTATAAAGATCAGTTCAGGATAAATGAGGATGATGGTTATTGCCGC
>JAAYVM010000170.1 GCA_012517145.1 Acholeplasmataceae bacterium | reverse complement strand
TATTTCAAACCGAAAGTTCCATAAACCTGGTCAAATAATTTTATGACATTTTGGATTTCTTCTTTTATTTGGCTTGGCATCATGAAAATATGTGCATCGTCTTGAGTAAAGCAACGTACACGGAACAAGCCATGAAGCGCACCTGACAATTCATGTCTGTGTACAAGTCCTAATTCGCCTGCACGAATAGGCAGCTCTTTATAGCTATGAGGTTTTGTCCTATATACCAACATACCTCCTGGGCAGTTCATCGGTTTAATGGCGAAATCCAATTCGTCAATCTTGGTAAAATACATATTTTCTCTGTAGTGATCCCAATGCCCTGATTGTTCCCAAAGACTACGCGACAATATCATAGGAGTCTTAATTTCCTGGTAACCATATTCTCTATGAATTTTACGCCAATAATCTTCAAGTTCGTTGCGGATAATCATACCGTTTGGATGGAAGAACGGGAAGCCAGGTCCTTCCTCCTGAATACTGAAAAGGTCAAGTTCCTTGCCCAGTTTACGGTGATCGCGTTTCGCTGCTTCTTCAAGCATATTAAGGTAAGCATCAAGTTCTTCCTTAGTATTAAAAGCCGTTCCATAAATGCGCTGCAGCATTTTATTCTTTTCATTACCGCGCCAATAAGCACCAGCAATGCTTTGTAGTTTAAAAGCTTTTACCCGTCCTGTCGTTGGGCAGTGCGGTCCAGCACACAGGTCAAGAAAATCGCCCTGTTGATAAATGCTGATAATAGCATCTTCAGGCAAATCATTAATCAACTCAACTTTATATGGTTCTTCCATCTTTGCAAACATTGCCAAAGCGTCTGTTCTTGTCAGTTCATTGCGAACAAGAGGAATATTGGCTTTCACAATTTTTGCCATTTCCTTTTCAATTGCTACTAAATCTTCTGGTGTAAATACATGCTCGCTATCAAGATCATAATAGAAGCCGTTCGCTATAGCAGGTCCAATAGCAAATTTTGTGCCGGGAAACAAATGTTGAATTGCCTGTGCCATGACATGCGCTGCTGTATGGCGTATAGCATGCAGGCCCTCCGGTGTATCTGCTGTAATAAATTCTACAGATGCATCATTTTCCAGGCTGTCTGTAAGATCCTTATTCTTGCCGTCAACAACTGCGAGTAGGGCAACCTTTCCCAATTTTTGCGACAAGCTTTTTGCTACTTCCAGAAGTGTTACTCCTGCAGAGTATTCTCTTGTACTGCCATCTTTCAACGTTACAATAATGTTAGCCATACAAATCCTCCTAAACAATATATTCATCATAAATAATTAACAAGAACTACAAAATAAAAAAACTCCATCCCTCTAAAGGGACGGAGTTTTCCGCGGTTCCACCCTGATTGATTCCTAAAAGAATCCACTCGGTACCGTTAACGCCGGTTTTACGAAGCTTTATACTTGTGCGAACACGTTCCAAAGTTAGTTTGAAGGTGGTTGTAAACATCTTTTTACCAAACTGCTTTCAGCCAAGGCAGTTTTCTCTGTATGGTCTTATGCTGATGCTTCTTCCTTCGCATTACTTGTAGTTATTTTAATTTATCACTAATTATAACACACTCTTTTTCCTTGTCAACATTTTGTAATAAAAGTAAAAGACGTAGTATAATGAGCTTGTATGCATCTATTTTCTTAAAAAGTGAGCTGAGTACCCTGAATATTTTTATCAAACTTCTTATTTTTTTCACATTTAGCATAACATTAATTACAGCAACTGCCGAAGCAAACAGGAAAATAGTGTATATCCCATTGGATAATCGTCCGGTTTGCCTTAACTACGTTAAACAAACTATTAAGGCAGCAGGCTATGAACTAGCTGTTCCGCCTGAGAAATTGCTGACCGATAACGGGCATAATGGCAATCCTGGAGCCCTTTGGTCCTGGTTAAACAATGCCGTCCAAGATGCTGATGCTGCGGTTTTAGCAACGGATAGCCTGATCTATGGCGGCTTAGTTGCTTCACGAACACATCACGATTCAAATAGTGAACTCATTGACAGAGTGAAAAAGTTTAAGGACTTGAGGGAAAATTATCCAAACCTTAAAATTTTTAGTTTTTCAACAGTTATGCGAACACCACGTCAAAGCTTTGGGAATGTTGAACCGCCATACTATAGTAAATATGGTCCTGATATTTTTGCACTTTCGCAGTTAAACGATAAGGAAGATGGACAGGGCCTTTCGCCAAGTGAAAAATTTAAAAAAAATGAACTGCTGGCACAACTTCCTCAAAAACAGCTGGCTGACTGGCTGGAAAGACGACAAAAGAACTTCCGTATTAACTTACTGCTTACAGAACTAGCAAGAAATAGAACTTTTCATTATTTTGCCATTGGCAAGGATGATGATGCGCCTCTTTCACAGACAAACATGGAGAGTCGTCATCTTCTGGAAGCTACTCTGGACTTATCCAATAACCACTTCAAAATACTTCCTGGAGTAGACCAGCTTGGTCTTTTATTGCTTACCAGGGCCATTAATGAGCTTAGCAATGAACAGCCTATTGTCTACGTTATTTATTCTGAAGGGGCCGGCAAAAACACCTTGCCATATTATTCTGACCAGCGTTTATCTTCCTCTGTCCCCGATCAAATCCAAGCTATGGGTAGTCGCGTGTCAGAACTCCCTGATATGGCGGATCTTATTCTTGCCGTTAATACGCCTTACGATGGCATTACCAAGGATTCTACTGCCGATGATAATCTGTTTTTCACATCAATATATAACAAAAGATTTATTAATATTATCTCCAACTTTGTCAAAAACGGAAGAGCCTTGGCTATAGCTGACATATCATACGCAAACGGTGCTGATAACGGTTTCATGGAAGAACTATACAAACATAATTTATTAGATAAAATCCTCGCTTATTCAGGTTGGAATACAGCTGATAATACAATCGGCTATGCACTTTCACAAGGTATATTAGCCAAAAAGATGTCACTATCTGATAAAAACGCATTACTGCAAATACGCTATCTTGATGACTGGCTCTATCAATCTAATATACGTCCGCACCTCAGCAATTCACTTGGAAAAAATGACCCTAATATTATTTACGACTTTAAGCCTTACCATGAAGAAATCGTCGCAGCTACCTATAAATTATATGCACATTATTTAAATAAAGATCCTTTTCTCCAAAATACTAATTTTAAAATTGATTTCCCCTGGAATCGACTTTTTGAAATCAATGTAATCATGAAAACTTATAAATAAGAAAAAATGTGTTACTGCAAATGCAGTAACACATTTTTTATCTCATATTAATAAATTGAAGATCAACGCCAAAATCACCCTGTTTTAATAGTTGAATGACAGCTTGTAAATCATCTTTTTTTGCACCTGACACGCGTACCTGATCATCCTGCATCTGCGCAGTTACCTTAAGTTTCGAAGCTTTGATGGCAGCTATTATATCTCGTGCTTTTTCCTTAGGAATACCTTGTTCGATATCTATTGTCTGTCTAACAGTACCTTTTGATGCAGGCTCAACTTTTCCTGGTTTAAGACATTTCAAAGGGATATTCCTTTTTGCCATTCTCTGTCTCAAAACATCGAGTATGGCAGATAGTTTATATTCATCTTCCCCTGTAATCTTTAAACATTTTTCCTCTAACTCAATACTGGCGCTGGAACCTCTGAAATCAAAGCGTTGTCCGATTTCCTTCTTGGTTTGGTTAACAGCATTATCCATTTCTTGCATGTCGACTTGCGACACAACATCAAAAGAACTATCCTTTGCCACTGCAAACACTCCTTTAGAAATAATAACTGCCTTACTCTCAGAAATTATTTTAACACGGCTCCCTATGTCTCTTCAATAAAAAAGGTGCTACTGCATCCACAGTAGCACCTTCCTAAAAATCAAAGATGGACAGTTCTATCAGAAACTTCTTTCTTCTTCGCGTCATTAAAACGCGGCAAAGTACTCAGATAACCAGTAATGCGACGTACTCTCACAATGCTGTCGTAATGAGGTTTGACTAAAATGTCATTACCTTCAAGTGATAAATCAACAGACAACAAAGTCTTATGCGGCATAACATGTAATTGTTCGCCTACATAGATAGAAGCTTCCTGCTCAGTAATACCGTCGGAGCAATTAACCTGCACTCCACTCATTTCAAATACCATAGTTC
>JAAYVM010000169.1 GCA_012517145.1 Acholeplasmataceae bacterium | reverse complement strand
TTTCTATATAATCATGTTCATCGAAGCTTGAAATAAGACTACCTGTAAATGCGTCCCAAACTTTGATTGAACAATCGTAACTGCTGCTAGTAAAAACTCTTTTCCCTTCATAATCGATCGCCAACCCAGTAATAAATCCGCTATGAGGCTGGAATGATATAGTAGTTTTTCTTGCATATATATCATAAAGACAAACCGTTCCAGCTTCACATCCACATGCTAGCCAACGGCCATTTCCGCTAAATGCTGCTGACCAAATAGTTTTGTATTTTTCAGGTAAATTCGAATCCATGGTTACCCCTCCTAATTTAATTAATATCTTTGGTTACTGGCTAATACCATTGATTCCGGTTATTATTTGATTTGTATACAGAACGTTAGCTTTCATTTTATTTCTCGTCAACAAAAGCTAATATTTATATTGCGATATGTTGCACAACTCAATCTTGATTTTTCCCAGTTAGGCTCATCTTAATTTCGTTAGCACTGATATATAGTTTTCTACTTTTACTATTTGACGTTCTTCAAAATACTGGCAATTTTTAGGGCCAAGACATTCCCCTTGGTTTTTTCCGCATTTATTAACACTTTTATAATAAATGCAGTCAACTTTATTTTTAACCAAAATTTCTTTGTAATAGCAGCAATCCGTGACTCCAAAGCATGGTCTCCCATCTTTTTTACAATTATTGACACTCCTATAATACATACACTTACTTTTACTTCTTTGTTCACCGCCATTTTTTTTGCGGTAGTCCTCAATATGCCATGGCGACCCTACCATATGTCTAGTACCCATAACGACCTGTCCTCTCTTTATAATAAATACTAACACCCTTATGCTTAAGGGCTTCTTTTTTTCAATGGCTCGCTATAAGTTGGCTATAAAATAACCTTAAGCCATATTATTTTTACTAGTCAATACAAGCAATATACTTAACTTTCCTTCTTTATCAACGTGATTCCAATATTATAAAAGCGGCACCATTTAAATATATTTGTCATGTTCGACGCAGGCATTATTTATCCTGCCATTAATATTCTGCTTCGTTTAAGCTGTACTCTTTATTGCCATATTAAACTGTCATCTTGCCACCATTATATTTTTACGCTATACTTATAGCGAACATATGTTTGTATTGGTGGTGGTTAAATGAGGACAATCCTGCATGTTGACCTTAATAACTTCTATGCCTCAGTAGAATGCCTGTACCGGCCGGAACTGCGGAACCTTCCTGTTGCGGTAGCAGGTGATCCGGAAAATCGGCACGGCATTATCCTGGCCAAGAATATGATTGCCAAGAAGCTAGGCGTCAAAACGGGCGAAGCACTCTGGGAAGCAAAATTGAAAGCACCTGGCCTCGTAACAATGTCACCTGATTTTGCCAAATACCTTCGTTTCTCACGTCTTGCTCGTAAAATATACTACGATTATACGGATCAGGTTGAACCTTTCGGCATCGATGAGTGCTGGTTGGATGTGACGGGTTCAATGCATATCTTTGGTGACGGTAAGACGATAGCAGATGCAATAAGACAACGCGTGAAGGAAGAGCTGGGTGTTAGCGTCAGTATCGGCGTATCCTTTAATAAGATATTCGCTAAACTTGGCTCTGATATGAAGAAGCCGGATGCCACCACGCTTATTCCTTATGAAGGTTTCAAGGAAATCGTCTGGCCTCTGCCGGTTGAAGATCTGCTTTATGTGGGAAAATCAACATCTAAGAAGCTGCATAATTTTGGCCTTACAACCATCGGCAGGCTTGCTCAGGTTGATGTCAATGTTCTCACAAACAACCTCGGCAAGTGGGGCGAAGTTTTATGGCTTTTTGCCAATGGTCTAGATACTGCGCCAGTCCGTAAGATTGATGAGCACACAGCAGTCAAATCCATTGGGAACGGCACCACTTGCCCAAGGGACTTGGTAAACAATGAAGATGTTCGTCTCGTTTTTACGGTTCTTGCTGAGTCGGTAGCCGCCAGGCTCAGAGACTACGGCTTAAAATGCACAGGCGTACAAATATACCTCAGAGACAATTTGTTATATTCTTGTACAAGGCAAGGACAGCTCAAATCTCCATCTTATCTCAGCACGGAGATTATTGCTAAAGCTGTGGAACTTTTGGCAGCCAATTATTCCTGGCAGCGCCCTTTGCGCAGCATCGGCGTGCGTGCCATAGGGCTTGTGACGGAAAAGGGCAATATACAGCTTTCACTGTTTGATAACATCGATGAAGAACGTGAGCGGCAGGAATCGCTGGTCCATACCATTGACTCTATACGTAGCCGCTTCGGTCATGGTTCCTTACTGCGCGCATCGTGCCTCTTAGACAGCAGGCTGACAGCTTTCAACCCCAAAGAGGACCATGTGATCCATCCTGTAAGTTTCTTTAAATAAGGAAGTGTTCGATATGCCTAGAATAAATTTGACTGTTAATGTGAGACATGAAATCAGCGGCAACGCCATCCCTACTTCCATTGTCTGGGAAGATGGGCGTGTCTTTGAAATAGATAAAATATTAGACATGAGAAAAGCCGCCTCATTGAAAGCAGGCGGTCTTGGTATTCGTTATATATGTCGCATCTGTGGAAAAACCGTAGTGTTATTCAATGATGATGGCCTGTGGTTCATGGAAAGATAGTACGTGACTATACATATTTTAGTCTCCGAGTATTTCTGAGTGCGTACCAGTTCTGAGCAGTTTAATGGCATCACTGGACAGTTCATATATTACTATCCAGTCGAACCCCACGTGACACTCCTTTTTCCCCTTGAAATGGCCTTTCAGCATGTGCCCATTCTTTTCCAAGATCAAGTTATTTAGAAAGTCGTCTAATTTCTCAACATCCCAACTTCGCTTACGTAGAACTTTACAGTCTCTGCGAAATGACTTTGTATAATTTATGGTCATATAGCCCTGCCTTCATTGAAGTCTGATGCGCATTCGTATGCCCAGGCAATTTCTTCGCCTCGCTCATCAATGCAACCATAATCTACGTTTGCAAAGTTATAACCTGGCGGCTGGTTAACAGTGCAGGCGGCCATCTACCAATACCTTGCGACCTTTGACTAGGTTGTTGCCGCAGGTTTCAGCGGTCTTTCCCCAAACAACGATTGGAATAAAGTCTGTTTATTGATTGCCGCCTGCAAGATTGTAGCGGTCACAAGCTATAGTGAAAGAACAATTTACTTTGCCGCTCTGTGTGTAGCGAACCTCCGGGTCACGAGTTAACCTTCCTGTTAATGCAACTTTGTTATAATCCATAAAGCTTCCTCCTCTTAGTAAAGACTTCTCTCATATTCTTTTTGCTTGCGTACTTCTTCTTTGACAGCCTTTGAACAGTGCGCCATAGCGTCCTTCTCTGTTGGCATGCGCCCATGCTTCTCGTTGAATTTCAGCTGATAGTACAGGCTGTCCAATACGTGTGGTTGTTTTGGGTCATGCTCACGAGCACATACCGGACAGCAGTTTCTTGGTGGTTGAACCAAGAAGGCATCCAGCCTTTCTTTCGGAACGTCGATAGCGACGTCTTGTTTTTTCACATCAGTTGAAGTCACAATTATCACCATCCCCATGGGCGGTCGGACAAAAGCGTTTTGCCCGCCAGTCGCTTGTTTTTCTTGCCTTTAAAAACTCCTTGCTCACGATTTCTTGTTCGACCAACTCCAACATTTGTGCCATAAAGCTGTCCCCCACAGGGAGGATGTCTACGCTAAGGCCAACATCTCCTATTCTCAGCATCACGTCATCCATTAAGGCGTCAAATTCTTGATGCTCAGCCTCCGTCAGCTTGGCGTTTTCCGGTATGCTGTCTACTACAACAAAAGCGGCATCCATGCTTTTTACCAATGCTTCACTTTTTGCTCTTATTTCTTTTAGAAGTTCCGAAACCTTTTGGTTGCGTTTGCTTCCTATGTAGTCAAACATATCTTCTCTGTCCATCATTTTAACACTCTCCCTTTATTTATTATCTGCATATTACTTAGCTTGAGCTTCAAAAAAGGCCTTATCTCTTGCGTCCTTTTGCGCTCTAAGTTTGGCTACCGTTTCTTCAAACAGGCGGCCGCTGACCAGTTCCTTTTCTATTTTCAGACCGGTACCTAAGAAGGTTTCATCCAGCAACTCTATTAGTGCCGCAACGCTTCCGGTTTCTGCGACGAACACTTTAGATAAAGCTCCCAAGCGGGCGTCCTTACCTGTAACATTGGCGGTCTTTCCAAGATAATCACTCATATCATTTGCCGCCTTTTTCATTTGCCCAG
>JAAYVM010000168.1 GCA_012517145.1 Acholeplasmataceae bacterium | reverse complement strand
CATGATACAGTTTATTAATGCTATAATTTTTTATTTTATGTTGCTTTTAAAAAAGGGGCTTCCGAGATCCCGGAAGCCCCTAACATGGGACCATTATAAAAATTTAGTTATTACAGATGGCCTTTAATCTCTGCAAATGCATCTCGAATTGCTTCACCTAGTGGTGTCATAGCTGCAATGGCAACTATAGAAATTAAAACCAAAATCAAAGCATATTCAGCCAGCCCTTGACCGTCTTCACCTCTTAAAAAAGCTTTTACTTTACTAACCATTTTCAACATAATTGCCGCCCCCTTACATATTATTATTATTATTATTATTAAAGGTTAAAACCTCTAATTAACTTATAACAAACATTTTGAAAATTGTCAAGAATATTCTGAAATTAATAAACGTTTTTAAATCATTGCTTTAAGTACAGCTGTTGCAACATTTTTAAAAAGAAAGAGTATTTTATCTCCTAGTGGTGTTAGTGCGATAATTGAAATAATTGATATAAGGAGAAGAATTAGCCCGTATTCCATTAACCCTTGTCCATTCTCTTTTAAAATATATACATTTATTTTTTTATATAAATTTAAAAAATAATCCATCATGACTCTTCCTTTTTCTTAAAAATTAAATTCTAATATCAACTATTTTTTTTATCATCATAATACCAAAAAACTCATTTACAACAGCAACAATTAGCATAATCTGGCCTAATGGCTGTGCAAATAATGGCATAATGTACCCGGGATTGAGAACGTAAATTACTGTAGCCAGTGCAAACGGCAAAAGGCAGATTATAGCCCCTGATAAACGACCTTGAGCCGTTAGTGTGCGTATGTGTCCTGTAATCCTGACACGTTCACGGATGGTATTGGCAATATTATCAAGAATTTCCGTCAGGTTACCGCCAATCTGGCGTTGAATCAATACAGCCGTTACTACCAAATCCAAGTCAACACTGTTAATGCGTTCAGCCATGCGGTTCATGGCTTCATCAGTAGTTACACCAAGATTAATTTCACGCAGAACCCGATAAAATTCTTCGGATATCGGCGGATGCATTTCGCGCCCGACCATTTCAATCGCCTGCATAAAACTGTAACCGGAACGAAGGGAACTGGAAATTAAAATTAAAGCATCTGCAATCTGATCATTAAACTTTTTTCTTCGCAGCGAAATTTTTCTTTTAACAAATAAAATTGGAACTAAATAACCAATACCAAGTCCCAGAAGCCCCATAAGCAAGCTACCGCGGCTGAGAGCCAAAAAGAGTAGCAGACCAATTACCATTGCCGCGATACTGGCAACGGCAAATTCTGAAGCACGCAGACTCATACCGGCTTGTGCCAATTTCTTTTCCATTCTCTTTGACCAGTTTTCAGTACTGAAGTAGCCACCGACCTCCTGTACCCTTTTTCTCAGTATGCCCGATGAGTTTGGCGGCTCTACCAGGCGTTCACCAATAGCATTCGCACCTTCAGCAGAATGAGATAGAAATTTTTCTACCCGTTCACGCGGTGTCATTGTCTCAGCAGAAAAGTAACTGTAAATGTAAAAACAGATTAACAGGCAAACAGAAAATCCTAGTATACTGATAAATAATGTCATCAGCCCCACCTCCCATTCCTTACGACAATAGCACCAAATGCTCAGTTACTTTCAGGGCTTGAAAAAAATGTCTTAAATGAACCAAAAAGACCTTTGTTCGTTTTTTTATTTTCAGCTACAGGCGAATTAATTTCATCGTTTTGAATCATATCAGCCAGCGAAAATACGGCCCTCGAGAGTACTGAACCCGGATTGCTGATTAGAAATGGCTTCCCTCTGTTCAGTGAAGAAAGAACCAGCTTACCGTCATTAGGCAAAATAACTTTGAATTTAGAATGAAGGATATCTTCCATCTCGGACACGGCAAGTCCCGACTGTGAATTAGCTCTGTTGAGTATCTGAACAATTTTGTCTTCTGGGTAGCCAAGATTATTTAAAGTATCCAAAGCTAATCTGAGATTTTTGCACGTCATGATATCAGGAACTGATAGCAGCAGTATGTAGTCAGAACTATCCATAATTGTTAATGTGATGTCATTTAAAACACCTGCTGTATCAATCAGTATATAATGGTAATGCTTTTTTAAAAGGTCTGTTATTGCTGAAATATGCTGTGACGTAATGCTCTCCGCTCTTTCCGGTTGAAATGGAGCCGGCAAGATATGAAGATTTTCTTTAAAAGGTACCATATACCTTTTTAAGACGTTTGTATCAAGATGCTCAATATCAGTTACCATATCAGCAATATTTGCTTTAGGCATCAGATTCAAAGTCATGGCAATATCACCAAACTGCAGGCTGCAATCAAGAATCGCGACTTTGCATTCTTCATTTGAAGCCAAAGCAATACCTAAATTGGCAGTCAAAGCTGTTTTACCAACCCCGCCTCTTGGGCTGAATATAGTGATGATTTTACCATCTCCCGGATTTTTAACATCGCCGCGTCTTCTCAGCGCACTGGCATAAACCTGCTTTAATGCTGTAAGGAGTTCTTCAGAAGGAAAAGGCTTGACTATATAATCTTTAGCACCAGCCAACATTGCTTTCCGCAGCTCTTCGTGGCCGCTTTTGGAGCCCATTAAAATTACATTGGAATGAGGTACTTCACGTGTCAAAAGTTCCGTAGCAGCGAAGCCGTCTAGGTCCGGTAAATTCAAATCCAGTAATATGATATCCGGCTTTAAATTTTTTGCTTTTTCTATTGTATTCTCTGTTGTAGTTGCTGAACCTACGATAATTGCCTCAGAAAAAGATTCAAACAATTGTTTAAACCGTACCTGCATTTCAGAATCATCAACTATCAGAACCTTTATTTTGTTTTTCATGGTCAGCCTCTTTCCAAGGATTCTTTTTGATTTCTTTTTTCATCTCTGCCGTTGAATTTGGCTCATACAAAGCTGGATCAACAATCGTCGGGGTAATAAAGATAAGTAATTCTGTTTCATTTTTAGTAAAAGAAGTACTCTTAAAAAGATTGCCTAGAATTGGTATATCGCCCAATAGAGGTATCTTTTGAACATCTTTTGACATTTCGGTAGAAATCAAACCGCCTATAGCCATTGTCTGACCGGAGGACAGAACAATCGTGGAATCTGCCTTACGCATCGTAATCGGCGGAATTGCCATACCTGTAGTTGAAATATAAATTTTATGCGTGTCAGTCCAGTCAATAGCACTTACTTCAGCCTTTACCTTGGTATAAATTGAATTTTCAGGATTGACGCTGGGTTCAATTTCCAATTTAATACCATAATCTTTCCACTCAACAGTTATTTGTCCGTTATCATTACTAGTTGGTACAGGCATCTGGCCGCCAACAAGTATTGAAGCTTTGGTGCCGCTCAGCGTTATCATATTTGGCTGAGAAAGTATTTTGGCATCATCATTCTGAATCAATGCATTTAGCTGAGCCTGAATGTCATAATAGGAGCCAAAATCATTCCATTGTTTACCAACTTCAGAGTTGGTAATGCCTTGACCAAAGGCAAAAGATCCTGGACTTGTTAAATCATTCCCCCACTTGATACCCAAATTTTTGATCTTTCCCCTGTTAATCTCCACAATTTTTGCTTCAATCTTTACCTGTTTGCCGACGTAAAATTCAGGGCCGCTGACATGAACTGAATATACGTCCGGCACCCGTCCGGTCCAGATCTGCAGCGAGGTAACACCAGGAGCCTTACCAACCAATAAAACTTCTGAATCTGATACTACAAGCACATCAGCGATTGCCGGATTAGCAATCGCGACACGCTTTACTCCTTCTATATTCAGCACCTGTGATTGATTTACAGATACCTCGTAACTTTGTCCAAAAACTGTTGCCGGTATTGCGATAAGCAACATGCAAAGCCAAAAAACTGTTCCAAATATGAATCTGCGCTTATTCATACTGCCCCCTACCTTTCTTTAGCCAGAATAGTATAAATCAGTTAGTTCAATGATAAAGACTCAACTTTGGTGCCGCGGATAACCTGAATAGTTTTGCTGGCAGGCTGCGCAGCCTGTGCCGGTGAGTAATCATAAGATGCTTCATAGTACGGATAGTCATCCTGGACAGCAGGTGATGTCTTATAAGCAGGCACTGCAACAACTGCTTTATTACCAATCACGCTGGTAGGAGTTACCGCTGTTGTTGTAACCAGGCTGTCAAAAGCCAAGAATGGACGCAACGCCAACCTTACCTTCCCTTTTTCATCACTAAGTGCTAATTGTGCTGCTTCCAAAGGACTTACAGCAAGTGTGACAGTATTTGTTTTGCTTGTTGTAGATGAAGAAGCTTTTGCGGCAGTATTTGATACTTGGCCTTCCCCATTTTCTACTTCGTGGTTTGTAGCCAAAACCTGAAGGTTTTGAAGTACAATCTGACTTACAGGTTCTCCTAATTCTCGTTGATCAAAGGTAACAACTACGTCGACAAAATCACCCGGTTTCGGAAAACAGGCAACGCCGGTTTCTTCAGTTACTGCGACAGTCATTGCACGTTTATCTTTTGGTATGATGCCAGTAAAACCAATCGATTTACCAGCTACCACTAAACGTCTCGCCGTTATCTGTTCCCCGGAGATAATACTCTCACGAGCAATGCTTCCGACAACCTTCTTTTTATCAGTCATAGCATTCGGTTGAATGTACTCTTTAGGAACAGCTACTTCCTTGACCATATCAGCCGTAATAGTTGTTTTCGGAGTAATATTAGACGTTGCAACTATTACAGTTTCCGATGATACCGGCGTGTTTAAGTAACGGTAAAGCATAAAGGCAAAAAGCGCACTTAGAGCAACAGCAACTAACAACAGACTTTTCTTAGATACTTTAGCCACGACCCATCCCCCCTTAATATTTTACTTAAAATTTTAAATACATTAACAAGATTTTGCATTCTTCAGAATACTTTGTTAACTATATCCTACACCCAGAAGACATAACTGTAAATAATAATTTTCAGTATATTCTTATTCTTTTCGTTGATATCACTAATAATCAATAGGATAAAATGGAATTAAGACCGATTTATATGATTTATTCATCCTGCCTAGCCTAATTCCATTATGTGGGTCAGTCTAATTAATGCTATTTTCCCTTTAATTCGGTGTAAACTCTTTATATTTTTGATTTCGACATGTCTTTTCGAATACCTTCACAGAAAACAGAAAATTCTAGATATTCAAAGAAATATTTTTTAATTGCTAATGCAATCTGGAATTTTGAATATAATATAAAAAGCCACATCACCTATAAGGGATATGGCTAGAAAAATAAATCTAAAGCGTAATATTGATATAATGCATCTTTTACATGTTTTTTATAACAATTCTTTCAATGGTATTTGTTACCTTTTTGCATTCCTGGCAACACTTTTCGAGATTCTTATATAGTTCAGTGTATACCATTATTTGTACTGGTTCATTTGTTATTTTATAAATATTTTTTAAAGAATTAATATACAGTTTCATTCCATCAGATTTCAGATCGTTGACAGAATTCAATTGCTCATATAAAACTTGTGATTTTTTGTAATTTTCAAGTTCCTTAAGCGCCAGATTCATATGATAACAGCATTTAACAATTAGCTCTGTAAAAACGGCGACATCAGCTGGGATATGAGTTATATTATGTGCCCCGACAAAAGCCATTACGTCGTCGATGGAATCAGTCACTGTATCTATCTGGTGCGACAAAATGATAATATCATCCTTATCTATTGGTGGTAAAAACTCTTTAATGAGATTCTCCATCATCCCGCGCTTGGCTCTATCTGCTTCCTGCTCAATTTTATGTAACGCAACAGTATCATCATGCAGTTTTTCTGCTATCAAATTTTTTAAAGTGTCATCCAAAAAAACAGCTGCTTTTAATGAAAATTCGGAAAGCCTTGCGAAAGTTTTGATGTAGTCATAATGATCGCTTTTTTTGAGGAAGCTAAAAACCATGATTAACACTCCTTTATCCGAAAATTAGCAGTAATATGAACGCCACAAAATATCCTAAAAGGCAACAACCAGGCAAAGTTAACACCCATGTTAAAACTAAGTCTTTAACTATCCACCATTTTACGTACGAAACTCTTCTTGCTACTCCAACGCCCAACATAGCTGTAGTTTTTGTGTGTACGGTACTCATAGGAAGACCAAACGAAGAAGCAATAAAAAGACAAGCTGAAGCCGCCATATCTGCAGCAAAACCTTGATAGGGCTCAAACTTTACCATGTCCATGCCTATTTTTTTTATGATTTTCTGACCTCCAATAATTGTGCCCACTGCCATCAGACATGAACATAGCAGCATAACCCATAAAGGAATATTAAATTCTGGCGAAGATTGGACGCCATTAACGAGAAAAATACCAAGAAGCATTACTGCTATGAATTTTTGTCCGTCTTGGGCCCCATGCATAAAAGACAAAGCTGCAGAAGCTGAAATTTGTGCTTTTATGAGAAATGAAGTCGCTTCACTCCTCTCAATATTCCGAAATAAATGTACGGTAATACGTTCAATAATGTAACCGGCAGATAGTCCGGCCCAAATTGAAAAAAACAACCCATAAATTACCTTAATCCATTCACTGAAATTAATGCCGTCGAAGCCATGCTGCAAAGCGATGGCTGCACCGGACATACTGGCAATGAGGGCATGCCCCTCGCTTGTCGGTATACCCAGTTTCCAAGCTGCAAAACACCAGGTTATGGTTGTTATCATAGCGGCACAAAGAGCGATTAAGGGCGAATTTTCTTTACCGCCAAAGTCTGCCATTTTGAAAATCGTCTGAACCACCTTGGAATTCAGATATGTCATAACTAATACTCCAAGAAAATTAAAGATTGCCGCTAAAATAATTGCTTTGTGCATTGAAAGCGAGCGTGTTGAAACACAGGTTACAATTGCGTTGGGCGCTACAGTTAATCCATTTACGACAATAACTACCAAAGTGATAATTACTATTAGTAATAAAGTGTAATTAAAGCTTATTTTATAAATAAAATCAGCAAATGAAATAGCCATCACGTGATATCCCTCTCAATTTAGGTACTTCATCTATTAGTTAATTATAGCACGAAGACTAGACAAATGTACTTAACAGAAAATCCACCTTTTTACTATTTACGAAGTAGAAAGGTGGATTATATAACATGTTAATAGCCGTCTAATTTTGAGTATTAGAATTTTTTCCCAGCATTTGATTAATCCTGTCAATTTGCTCCTGCAGCTTTTGATTTTTTGCTTGCAATTCGTTAACCGCTGACGTCAGTGAGGCAACAGTTTGTTTTTTATTTTTACTGGAATTGTGCCCTATTGCCCATGTTGCACCAATACGCCCCATTGTCTCTCCGCCGCAAGTTGAAAAACCAAGACTAACTGCCATTGATTCATTGGCATAATAAGTCAGGCCAGCGGCAACGGCTTGTTCGCCACCGTAGCTGCCGGCACCAATTTGGAATTGCGTTGGAGTATCAGGATCATACGGCAAAGCCATAAGCCCGCTAATAGCGGCTGACATAGCCCCAACCTTACTAATTCTTGAATCTAAATCATCAACCCTATAACTCAGAACATCAATACCGCTAGACAGATTTGCTAAACTAGTATTTAACTGTCCAACATTTACCGCATCTGTATCTGCAGTACCAGCAGCAAGATTGGTAACACGCCTCTCACTTCCGACTGCACCTACTGATATGGTACCTTCAACTGCTATTGATCCTGCCCCTAATGCTACACTATTTGCGGCAGCCGTTGCACCTGAGCCGATTGCAATAGCGTTGATGCCAGAGGCATTAGCTGTATCACCGATGGCAATCGAACTATTCCCGCTTGCCAAACTGTCAACTCCGTAAGCAGAACTGCGGTTTCCGATTGCTTGAGCAAAATCCCCCGTCGCTGTCCCGCTCACTCCGCTTGCTATTGCTTGATTACCAATAGCAGTACTTTTAGATGCGCTTGCATTGCTGTAAACGCCAATAGCTGTGCCATAATAATCTGTGGCATGGCTCCAATAACCTACTGCTGTGCTTAAATAGTTAACTTGCCCTGAAGCTCCAGCTAAGCTGCGGTTGCCGATTGCAATTGATTGGCTATAGGCATAAGTCGAAGTATCCCCAATTGCAATACTATCAGAATCGGCGTTAGCACCTCCAATTTCTACCTCAGCCGATGCTGGGCTGCATGCAGACATAACAAGTGCTAAACACAATGCAAAAACCTTAATTTCCTTTCCTAGTGTAGTTTTCATCATTTTCCCTCCTTTTATAACTTTGTTTTACCAAATACGAGAAACCACTGCAAATTGCAATCACAAAGAGTTTCCGATTTATCCACATAAATAAACGATTTAAATTAAAAAAATTTAGTCGTCTATTTTATTCTTGCATAATTCATTAATTTTATTTTCACTGCCTTAAGCAAGAACTTAAATATATCTCTATTAGTGTAATACCAGATTGCAAGCAGAAAAATAAGCGAGCTTAAGTGCATCAATAACGTTGGATAAACATAAGGCAAAAAGGATATCAGGCTTGTAAAACAGATTGTTTGAATAATTTGTTTGTTTAACAATAAATTCATGTAGCGTGATACAATTCTGAATCTATAAATAGCAATCACCAAAAAACCAGTGAAAAGTGCCACATTTATAGCCTGAATTGAAATAACAGGTGTCAGCATAACCAATAGAACTACATTTACTGCTGCGCCTACAAGTGTTGTCGCAAAATAGTATTGGCTTTTTTTTATGACTGCGAATAAATTTCCTAGAACACCTGAAACAGAAGCAATGAAGGCGGTTAACATTGCAAGCGGCACCAATACATGAGCTGGACGATACGCAACGCCGATTAGAAAATCAAAAGTCAAACTAACCAATACAACTGAAATTGGGATGGATAAACCCATAAACTTCAGATAGGTATTAACTGATAATGTATATATTTCATCTTTATTTTCACTATTAGCATATCGAAATGAGTATTCCTGCCATGCGAGTTGATAAATCGAAGCAATCACAGCAATGATTGCCGCAAATTTTGACGCAACAGCATAATAGGCGATTTCTTCTTCACCAAGCTTGTCTAAGAGATAGTTCTTATCAAAAATGTCCAGAAATGTATAAGCTATTGTATTAAGTAACAAAGGTAGACAAAAAATAAAAATCTCTTTACATATGGCATAATCAACGACAGCATTTTTTAACAAATCTATGATATGCAGTTCATTAACCAGTATTACGAGCGCCACAAGATTTCCTGCTACAAGTGCGCCTAAAATAAAAGGTATGCCTTTACCCAGAAAGACCACAAAATAGATGCTAAGTATGCATGAAGCCAGTGTAGCGGCAACACCGCTAAGCACATATAATCGATTTTGCTCAAAACCGCGTGCCACACCTTGCAATGTCTGCAAAAAAGCATAACTAATGATATATAAAATAGTCTGTGAAAAATAACGTATTTCAATAATAAAGCTAATTAATAATAATCCACATAACATAAATGCCAATAGTGGAACCGTCATATATAGAACGGATTTTACAACATTACATTTTTCACTGAAATATTCATAGTCAAACATATAGCGCAGAACGCCATTCCATACTTCTATAAACGCTACGCTGACCAAAAGCTGCATAGTGCTGATTAAAACATCATAATAACCATACTCACCAGGCGCTAAATAATGAGTATAGATAGGAATTAGGAAAAATACCAATACTTTTGAAAAAAAGATGCCTGCAGAATAAATAAATAGTTTGTTTAGCATAAATTTTTCTCCTATTTTTCCTTATCTTTAATCGCATCAAGTTGCTAACCAATAAGCTTCATAATCATGTTTTTTTGCTTGCTTTTCTATTGGCGGAAGTGTCAGGTAATCGCCATATAACACCTTCAGATATTCGTCATAGCCAACAGGAATATTTAGATTTAGTTCTTCAAATTTTCGCTCCTGGAAACTTGCAAAGCATTCTCTCTTCACGCAATTTTTCATACCGTTCGCAAGGATAGTTGCAACGAAAGGCGATTCATCAAATTTATATTTTTTGACTAATTTATTGGTTTGTTGTAATGGCCAATATTTAATTTTTTCATTCATCAACAGCCTACCAATAAAGGCTGCTGTCCGTTTCAAGATATTTGAACTTTTTTGCCATTTATATACGGATACCTTATTAAACCAATAAAACAAAGTTAAAAAATGCACAATTTTACATACACACTGTCCTTTAAAGGACATGTCAGGTACACCGTCTTTAGGAAATACATCGAGATATACGCCAATTTCATTTTCAAACTTGCCCGGAAATTCAATAAGTTTTGTTCTTTTATCTAATATTTTTAAATATGAATATATACTGTTTTCCGGCAGCAGAAGAACACTGTTGCCGTAGCCATCCCTTGCTAACTCAATAAACTTGTTATAATCTTCTCTAGGCATGCCTACATCTATATCATCATCCCAGGGAATAAAACCTTTATGGCGGACAGCTCCAAGGAGAGTGCCATGTTCTAAAAAATATCTAAGTTTATTCTTAATACAGAAATCATGAAAACCAGCCAGCATTTCCATTTGTACCATTCTTATTTCGGCAACGTCCATTTGTCTCATCGTGATCTCCCCCGCAATACTAAAATATTTTGATCACTTATGCTTGGATTTAAATTTAATATTTTTAAAAAACTGCAAATAACGTTCCGCCATGTTTTCAATTGTATATTCTTGTATCGTTTCCAGGCTTCTTTCTGACATTTGTTTGCGCAAATCAGTATTGTTTATGATAGTTAAGCATTTTTCAGCTAATGTTTGATGGTTATTGACAGGAACGATGAAGCCATTTTCGTTGTTTTTTACAAGTTCAAGGCCAGCAATACAACGAGTTGTAGTAATAACCGGTAATCCGTAGGCCATTGCCTCGTTGATAACCAAACCCCAAATATCTTCTCTTGTCGGTAAAACAAACAAATCTGCGGCTTTGTAGTATTTAGCAAGTTCATTTTTTGTTTTAAATTCAACGAAATGGACGTTCGGAAGATTTAATTTTCTTTTCATTTCAGCATATTCTTCAGTAACTTTTCCGCCAATAATATATACGCCAGTATCTTTATCTAATTTGGGACATGCTTTTAATAAAACATCATAACCTTTCACATAAGCAAAACGACCAACAGACATTATCATTTTGTTTTCCGGTATGTTTAATTCTTGTCGAAAGGCTTGTTTCTCGGCATAATCCAGTGTTTTATTTAAAACGTCTTCTTTTTTGATTGATGAAAAGGGATATATGAAAATATTCTCTGGTTTTGCACCATAGTAACATAAATATTTGTTTGTCTCTGGGCCGGTGCTAGTCCACCAGCTTGCGCTGCTGATAAGGAACTTCTTTAGATAATGACGAATGTTTTTGCCTTCTTTGATGAAACCACCGTCAAAGTCCAGTACAAAAGGAATTTTTTTGAGTTTCAAATAAATTATGCTGATAATGCCTGAGGGTGTACAGTATCCGCCAACTACAAAAATATCATAAAGTTTAGCATTAAAATAATTTATGATTTGCGGACATAACGCACTATCGTTGCCAACTTTATAACCATGCAAAAATATCTCTTTAAAATTTTTAGCTTTAGACTTGAGCCATTCGTTATTGCGGTTATTTGCGTCGCTGCGTTCGTAGAGAACTGTTAGATCACATGATTTGCCTAATTCATTGAAAAAATCAACTCTATACGGACTTGGTATATTGGTAGTAAATAAAACTCTCATTTTTCTCACCTTTTTAAAAGTTTTTTCGAAAAAACAAGAAATTTTCCCAGTAAAGAATTGCCAACGAAATAGCTGTAAACCTTCATTTGGGTACCTCCAAAAGACATCTTGAATTTATCGATGCCATTGGGTGATTCAAAACTTGCCACGTTACCCCAATCATAATGACTCAGGCCAATTGACTTAAGAAATAACATGTCATTATAATGCAATAATTTATTGGCTCTACCGGCTAAATTTCTGTCGATTTCATCCTTCCGATGATCCGATGCCGAATAGACTAATAATGCGTTATTTTCATCGTAAACGTACAAGTGGTATACCTTGCCATTAGGAAATTCTGCTCTGGATAAAAGCACACATTCATTATCTATATAAGATCTGATTTTTTGTTCATCATATACTTTCTTCAATGCTTGATTATTACATATATCACAATAATTCAAAAAAGTATTTTTAAAGTCTTCTAAAATGTTAAAGTTATCCCTCAAATCTTTATAAGTGTAAAATAGCATAGATATATCATCGGTCAAACTTCTTTTAATTTCATAACGAACTGTTTGAGAAAATTGTTGTAGTATTTCTTCAGCTGACTTACACAAATTAGTAATAAGAGTAGAATCAACATCTTCAATTCCGTCCTTCAATGCGTCTACTTTTTCCTTGAACCGCATATATCTGGTTACATCCATTTTTGAAATGTAGATATCCTTCAAACTTGGAAACACTATTCTTTCAAACGAATAAAAGTGGCTTTTTTCAGGTAATCTTAGCATTATGAAGTCACCCCTTCGTCAGCTTCTTTATTCATTTGCATTTGTTTTTGTATTTCAAATCAATTATGCCAGATAATTGAAACTTTACTAAACTTAAATCCCAATCATCATTGATATTAGTTCGTTGCATTTGCAAAGGATCAGAATAATTACGCACTGGTTCAGAATTTGTCATTAACGCATACTTATAGCCGCAATTTCTTACAAGTGCAGCTGCAGCTCTCGTATAAGTTTTTTCCTCACCGCCTACCCAGCAGAAAAAATCTATTTTATTATCAAGCATGGTTTCAAGATCTAGTTTTGCTTGGAAAATTTCATTCGATAGAGTTTCCTTATCATCGTTTGCATCAATCCTATGGTGGTTATATGTATGGCAGCCGACAACATGTTTACTACTAATCATTTCTTTTAATTGCATGCTATCCATATAACCATTTTGTCCTACCAATCCTGTAGATACGAAGTAATAGCCAGTAAAACCATGTTTTTGTAAAATTGGGTACGCATTGTAATAATTACCGGCAAAACCGTCATCAAAGGTTATCATAATCCCAGGTTTATTCTTAAAACAGTACTTTTTTTGGAGAAAATTTTCTAACTTTTCATAATCGCAGTCTTCAAAATGATCTTTATACCATTTAACATGTGTTTCAAAATTGCTGACATTTTTCTTCAGGATATTATGGTAGTTGATTATCCGCACATAGTTGTTATTTAGCGTAAAATTCAATAAAGACAAAACAATATCACTTACGTAAAAAACATCGAAAACTTTTGCTATTCTCTTTTTAAGAAGTAAACCTGTCGTAATCACAGTTTAAACACGCTCCCTGCACTTGTGTAAAACTGCTCAATAAATTTCCAACCATAACAATAATTTATCTTGTATTTTCCAGAACCATTTCTTTGTTATATTTATTTTTTAAAGCGATTAGTCCTACAATATTAAATACAATTGAAATTGGTGTAAAACCTTGGGCAAAAATGTTCATGCTCAGGACAAAAAACAAGAATACATTAACCGTAAGATTGTTTTTTTCATAAAAGTTGGAAAGCATGCCAGTATATATCAAAGTACCCAAGAGTCCGGTTGTCCAAATCATATAAGGTAAGCCATTAAAATATTCTCCTGATAATATGTTGCCATAGCCATTGCCCAGCATAAAGGCTCTGGCATCAAGACTATTCAGAAAATAATAAGATGAAAAGCGTCGTAGAAATGCGTTATTCATTGGATCCTCAAAATTCGTTAATCTGCCCATCGTACTACTAACTAAGGTATTTACGTATCCAACATTTACATACAGAGCTGCAAACCCAAGTAATGTCAGAAAAAAGGCTAGCGTAAATTTGGGATTACGCATAATTTGTGAGAAATTTCCAATTAAAAACAAAGCCAAAAGAAGCATATATCCCAACCCTGAGGTAGAAGCAATTACGGCGCACGGCAATAAATAATACAACCACTTGTCCTTTTTTGAGGTCCCAGGAGCGATAAAAATCAAAACCAGTGCAAGCAAGATGTAATCAGAGAATTGCGCCGGTTCCAGGAAAAATGCTGATGGCCTGAAGAATTCGACATTTGTCGCTGAAAAATCCTGTTGCAATATAGCTGCACTAGCATTAGGATTCGCTGTGTATGGCAGGAATAAACGTGGCAATATTACCGAAAACACATTGAATGCTACTTGTTGAAATATTAAATATAGAGCAGCACAAACGCACACTTTTTTATAGCATTCGAGGGTATAATCAAAATCAAATAAGTCACTATTAAGGATAACTGGCACTATGCCAAGCCATAAGGCATATTTTATTAATCTGAATATTATTAGTTCTTCGCCTACGTAAAGATTTCTGACAAATATCAGATTTAGTACTGTGATAACAATGCCATATCCCAAGAGCAAAGAAACCAACGGCATAAAAGATATCTTGCCGTTCTTCAGATAAATATAGAACATACAAATAGGCCAGAAAAATAACCCTATAATTGTAGCCAGGTCAACTCCATAAATACCATAAAT
The DNA here is from genome assembly GCA_012517145.1 of Acholeplasmataceae bacterium. Classification (GTDB taxonomy): domain Bacteria; phylum Bacillota; class Negativicutes; order Acidaminococcales; family Acidaminococcaceae; genus RZYP01. The sequence continues at coordinate 9,506 of JAAYVM010000168.1, read as the reverse complement.
TGTTAATACCGGTGCAAGTGCCAAGAACCATGATAATGTTTTTGCCATGATAAATACCTCACACATTTATCAATTTTTTGTACAGGGTAATATATTCCATATACTTTGTATTCTTATCAAAAGCTTTTGCTTCATCACGTAATTGTTCATATTGAAAATTCTTCATGTTATCCAGAATTTCCGGAACTTTATTCCATTCGCCTTTGCCTATTACATAACCGCTGTTTGCACTTACACATTCCGGACTGCCACCAGAATTGTATGTAATTACCGGTGTTCCGCAGGCCAAAGCTTCTATATTTGTCATACCCAGTACTTCTTCATAGGTCGGATTAAAGAAAACATCTGCGGCACTGTAAATTTCCGCCAATTCCTGTTCATTATTTGTCCGTTCAATTCCAAGTATATTTTTTGGCATTTTTTTTAATTGCTGTTCGTTCAATCCTACCAAAACTATTTTAAATTTATCATTATCTATTGTTTTAGACAGGTTAATAAAGTCATCTAGTCCTTTCTTAAAGGCCCAAATATTGGCAACTCCTAAAATTATTATTTTCCCTTCTAGATGATTGCGCTGGCGGAAGTCATTCTTTCGTGACTTAAAGACATCAAGATCAATGCCATTATAAATAACTTGAAGAGGATAACCGTTTAAGAAAGATTTTTCCACAATACTCGCCAGCCATTTAGATGGCGTTACTATAACCATATTGGCAACCGAAGTAAAAAGGTTTCTTTTTTTTAGATAGTTGTTTTTGGAATTATCGAATAAAAACGATGAAGGATATATACCTTTTTGCGGACAATTATGACAGTTTTCTTGCCATCTTTTGCAGCTAATATAATCGAAGTGCGCGCAATGACCGGTAAATGACCAACAATCATGAAGCGTCCAGATGATAGGTTTACTTGCTTCTTTCAAGTAATTGAACAGAAGCTCCACGTTAATATAATAGCCATGTAAATTGTGCAGATGTATGAGATCCGGTGAATAGTCTTTAATCATATTTATAAATTTTTTTGTTGCGGCTGTCGAAGAAAAACCATGTATGTCAAACAATCTCGTTGCCGCTGCATGCAGATAATTGTCCAGATCTGTGCCAATTCTCAGGGAATTTATACCAGGCGGAGCAGTTCCTCTGCCATAAGCAAATAAACATTCGTGGCCTAACTTAGCAAACAAGTCATGAATATTCTTCGCTATTCTTCCGGTACTACCCGAGCCGCAAACTGAATTTATCTGCAGAAGTTTCATCTTACTTCCCCCACACCACTCTATTGACGTAATCAGTATAGGATAATATTATTCTAAGCACTTTGGCGGACACATTAGGAATACTATAATCAATTACTTTTCTAAAATCCCTTGGTTCTTGCTCAGACAATACTTCTAAACCCTGCAATATTCTTTCCTTGGTGAGTCCTACCATCATTACTGCTGCTTCTTCCATAGCCTCAGGTCTTTCATGGGCTTGTCGTATATTAAGAGCTTTGAAGCCCAGAATAGACGCTTCCTCGCTGATTGTGCCGCTATCGCTCAGTACTGCTCTCGCCTTTGTTTGAAGTTTTATGTAGTCGTTAAATCCTAACGGTTTTATCAGGGTGATCAAGGGATTAAAGACAATGCTTTTTTCATCAATCATTTTTTTCGTCCTGGGATGAGTACTTATGATTACCGGCATATTGTATTTTTCTGCAACGGCGTTAAGGCTTTCAACTAAATTTGCAAAATTTAATTCAGAATTGATATTTTCTTCCCGATGGGATGACACAACAAAATAACCATTCTCGTTTAATTTCAGCCTTTCAACTACATCAGATTTTTCAATTTCTTCCAGCCTTGAATTAATTACCTCCAGCATAGGGCTGCCGGTTTTAATAACTCTATCAGCAGATAAGCCTTCTCTAAGCAAATATTCTCTGGCAATAGAACTGTAGGTCAGATTGATGTCTGCAATGTGATCAACTATTTTTCTGTTGATTTCCTCGGGTACTCTCTGGTCAAAACACCTGTTGCCTGCTTCCATATGGAAAGTAGGAATATGCTTTCTTTTTGCGGCAAACACAGTGAGGCAGCTGTTTGTATCTCCAAGAACCAGAAAAGCATCAGGTTTAACCTCTTCTAACACTGGGTCAATCTTAACAAGTATATTTCCTATCGTTTCGACAGCGTTTCCTGTTGCGGCATTGAGAAAATAGTCTGGTTTTTTCAGCTTAAAATCCTTAAAAAACACATCATTTAACTCATAATCATAATTTTGTCCAGTATGAACCAAAATATGTTCTATTACCTTGGATTCTTCTAATTTGCGAATAACAGCTGACAATCTTATAATCTCTGGCCTAGTTCCAACAACAGTCATTACCTTTAATTTCTTCATAAGTTCTAAACCTCCAAATAATAAGTGTCAGGATGTTCCGGATCGAAAGTTTCATTAGTCCATATAATTGTTATTAAATCGTGTTCGCCTTCATTGGTGAGTTTATGTGTATATCCAGGAGGGATGTCGACCACGGCTATCTTATTTCCTGAAACGTGATATTCGAAAATTTCCTTTGAATTGACTTCTCGGAATTGAATTGAAGCTTTGCCGCTTACAACGATAAATTTTTCTGTTTTGCTCTGATGCCAGTGATTCCCTTTTGTAATACCTGGTTTAACAATGTTTACTGAAATCTGTCCTCGACCAGGTATTTGTATAATTTCTGTAAAACTGCCTCGAATGTCAGCATTCATTTTTAAAGGGACTGATAATTTTTCTGGCGGAAGATAACTAAGATAGGTGCTGTATAGCTTTTTAATAAAACCATTACTCATATCAGGTATTATGTTTTTATGACGTGCACTTGCAAAATCTTTTATTAATTTGGCGATATCACCTAAATTTATAGAATAACAGGTTGGCACATAGCAATAGCCTTCATTATTCATATGTGGAAATCCTTCCATGGCATCAATAAGTTCTGATACAACGTCGTCAATATAAACAAAGTTTAGTAAAACATCAGGATCATTTACCTTTATTGATAGCTCATTAGCAATATTATGGCAGAATGTTGCAATTACGCTGTTGTAATCTGGTCGGCACCATTTACCAAACACATTAGGTAAGCGGTATACAAATGCAGTGTTTCCACTTTCATTAGAAAATTTAAATAGAAGATCTTCTCCAGCTCTTTTACTTTCACCGTATGGATTGGATAAAGCTGCTTGCGTCGAAGATGTAAGAACTATAGGGCATTTATTATTATACTGCCTGATTAGATCCAACAAGGTAGAGGTAAAATAGTAGTTTCCTTTCATGAACTCAGAAACCTCTTTTGGTCGATTGACACCTGCAAGATGATAGACGAAATCAGCATCACGGCAATAATCACCTAGTAATTCTTCGGTGCAGTCCACATCATACTCCATTATTTCCAAATAGTTTCGGTTACGCAGTTCAGCTATGAGATTTTTGCCAATAAAGCCCTTTGCTCCAGTAACTAAGATTTTCATTTTATTTATTCTCCCACGCAGTTATTTTGTTACGAATATAGCTCAAAGTCAAAAGCTTCGTCTTTATTTTTTCAACATTCATTTGCTCCGCGTTATTGGAATTAAATTCGGATAACTTGTCCCTCTTATCATTACCTTCGATAAAGTATTTATCATAATCAAGGCTTCTCTTGTCAACCGGAACACGATAAAAGTTCCCCATATCAATTGCATGAGCGCATTCTTCATTTGTCAAAAGTGTTTCGTACATCTTTTCTCCATGTCGGATTCCGATAATTTTAATCTCATTATCAGCATGGAATAATTCCTTCACAGCAATTGCTAGATCGCCGATTGTGCTTGCAGGAGCCTTTTGTACCATAATATCGCCAGATTCAGCATTTTCAAAGGCAAATAATACTAAATCAACAGCTTCATCTAAAGTCATAATGAATCTTGTCATCTTTGGTTCAGTAACTGTCAAAGGCTGACCGCTTATAATCTGTTCAATAAAAAGTGGTACCACAGATCCTCTGGAGCAAAGGACGTTACCGTAGCGAGTGCCACAAATCAAGGTCTTAGCCGGCGAAACAGTTCTTGCTTTTGCTGCAAAAACCTTTTCCATCATTGCCTTTGAAGTTCCCATAGCGTTTACAGGGTAAGCAGCTTTATCTGTAGAAAGACAAATTACCTTTTTAACACCGGCCTCAATAGCTGCAGTTAAAACATTTTCTGTTCCCAAGACATTAGTAGCTACAGCTTCGATGGGGAAGAATTCACAGGAAGGCACCTGTTTCAAAGCTGCAGCATGAAAAATATAATCAACGCCATACATGGCGTCCCGCAAACTTTGAAAGTTACGGACGTCTCCGATGTAATATTTAATTTTGTCATTTTTATAGTAGTGACGCATATAATCTTGTTTTTTTTCATCACGTGAAAATATGCGTATTTCTGCAATATCAGTATTTAAAAACCTATCAAGGACAGCTCCACCGAACGAGCCAGTACCACCTGTAATAAGTAATGTTCTCCCTCCGAACACAGTCATCACGCCCTTTCACTGATGTCTGCAATTGTATCAATGTATCTTTTTACACAAACTTCTCGCGTCAAGTTCTTTTCTATGTATCTTCGTGCGTTATCTCCTGCTGTTTTGCAGCTATCTTGATCTAACCAATATTCAATTATGGCCGTTTTCATAGCTTCGCAGTCGTCTACAGAGGTGAATTTGCCAATATTTTCTGCTTTTATTAAATGTTCCAGCTCAGTATTTTCATCAAAATTTGCCACGACAGGTCTGCCACATGACATTATACTCCATGTTTTGCTTGGTAATGCGCCGCAGCCGGTTCCCTTCTTGCAAGTTACTATACCAACATTGCCTGTACTATATACATACTTAACCATTTCGTACGGCTGAATCGGATAAAATCTCAGATTTTTTAATTGCATTCTCTTCGCTTCATCCTTATATGCTTTCTCCTGATTGCCAGAACCAAATATGAGAAATTGAATTTCAGAGTTATCATTTAATAAACTTGCAACCTTCAATATTACTTCAATGTTCTGTGCGTGGCCCAGGTTGCCGGCATACACTATATAAAAAGCATTTTCATCCAACTTTAACTGTTTGAAAAGAAGATTGTCCTTTCTTGCAACTGGTATTACTTTATCACTTTCGACCCAGTTAGGTATTACCACAACTTTGTCCAAGCTAACACCTTTTTTTACGATATTTCCACTTATATCATGAGAGATGGCAATAACTTTATCGGCATTCTTATATGTGAAATTTTCAACCAATCGGCCGAATTTCCACATTAAGGAGTTGCGTACGGTAATACCAGCCGATATGAGTGAATCCGGAAAAACATCATGTAAAGCGTAAACAAACGGTATGCCCTTAATTTTCTTGATAATTGCAGCTGTCGCACCAAGAGTTGGCGGCGTACTTTGCACAAATAATAAATCTGCCTGTAAAAACAAGGCTTTTACTATAAACACACAATTCATAATTAAATATCTTAGCGTTCGTTGCCAAATATTTTTGGTTTCATTTGGTAACCATAACCTATGTATTGTAAGCTTTCCGCCGCATTTATATTCCAGCTTCCTATTTCTGTATTCTTTCTTAACGTCTTCATTAATTCCTCTTGTCGGATAAGGAACATACAAATCTACCTGCCAGCCATAATTCGCCATTGCTTCGTATAAGTTAGTCGTCAAATATCTGCTCGCAATCATTTCAGGCTCATAATAAGCATTGAATACTAATATCTTCATGGCTGCAGATACCTCTCTTGTCTTGTTATATAGTTTGTCAATAAAACCAGCAAGTGCGTGATAGCAGACGTTAGTGTTGCGACAAATAGCGTTTGATCATCCCAATACTTTTGGTTAGCCTGTAATTTTTGCTAAAACCCAGCTTGGCAATAAGATTCAGCACACCTAGTGTATAGGGATTAATTAACCAACGAAAGTCCTTCCGAATATAAATACCTTGTTTAATTGGTTCCAATTCATAACCCATACCGATTTTGTAGCGGTCTAAGGACGGAGTTTCTTCCAAAGAACCTAAGCCGTAACATATTGGAAGTGCGTTTTCTCGTTCAGCCAGATAGCGTCTTGTCGCCTGAAATGTTAGTAAATTATTGGGTCCCTGCGCCAAAAGTTCTTCATCTGAACATTGAACAATGAATTCAATAGCTGTTGTAGTTTCCAAGACAATAAGAAAGGCAGCTAATCCTTTTTCTCCAATAACTCCCAGTGTAACTGCTCCAGGGGTGTTTTGGGCTGCCAGACAAATTTTTTGCCAATATTCAACTTCCTCTTTAGGATCATGCCGATGTTGCCTGGCGCAGGTATTTATTACTAACTTCAGCCCCTCATTTAAAAGAATTTCCGGAGCAATTTCTTGCACAGTAAAATTCATAGCACCTTTTTTGACCTGTTGGCGCGCCTGACGTTTTAAATTTTCCAGCGAATAACCGACAGTACGGCAAAACTGCAGATTGCTATCAAAACCATAATTCTCTACGGCCGTGGGGTATCGAAGACCTATTACACCAGTGCTTTCTAGTAAAGCATCTAATTCTTCATTATTTGGGTTAATCAGGCGATGATATGGAACGGAAATGAAAAACCCTTTTTGCATTTCTACCCAGTCAGACGAAGGTGAACTTACTACCCGAAAACCGGCATTTCGAAAAAAATCTGTGAAAACCGTGTCCTTCATATTAATCACTTCTCTTTCGAAAGGACTAACTTTTTGCTCTTTTGCCAGTGATTATTCTTAATATATTTGGCGCAACATTCCCTAAAAAATTGTAGGCTGAAACAAGGAAGAAAATAATACAAGTTGGAATTATAAAATATAAAGCAAGTTCTAATAACCATGATTCAGGCATTAAAATCCTGTATACCAATTTTCTCATAATTAATTGCACGGGTTCATGAGTTGCAAAGACAAAGAAACTTATTGCGCTTAGTTCCAAAAACTTATTTTTGGATTGCGGATATGTCACGAGCTGTTTAGATAAATACATAGCGGAAATTATACCCAACATGATGCCTATCCTGTGAAGATATGGTGCCAAAGGATTTTCTACAAACAATGAGGTAAACAGCAATGTAGGAACATAAATTGATATCATTAATATTCCGTATTTATCCAGCGCAAAGATATTATATTTACGAGACCCTAAAAATGCACCGGCAGAAAAGAAAAATACCGGTTCAACTGCAGGAATGTGGACAGGCCAATAACCCAACATCCAACAAATATACAATGTCATCAGGAATAATAACGGAACGTATCTATTAAGAAACTGAATTACCGGTGTCAGTAAAACCAAAAGCATAAGATCTCTTATAAACCAAAATTGCATGGCAATCGGCATTCTGTCTAAGCCGAGTATAGCGTTAAAGTAATCAAAAAGGCCATAACTTGAGATAGGTGCATTGACACCTGAAAAATATATCCTAGTTGCCGGGATTGTCTGTGCTAATGCAAATATAAGGAGAGTTGCGCAATTCCATATTAAGAATGGTATAAACAATGATCCTCTTCGAGCCTGAATTTTTTTCCAATATGTTTGTTTAGATAAATCAAAATTTATGAAAAATAAATATCCTGAGATTAAAAAAAGCAAAGGAACTGCAATTCGCACTAAACCGTTGCAAATTAAATTATATACAAAAACTGTGATGATATTGTTCGAAGTTCCTGGATATGCATGGGCAAACACAACTCCTACAATAAGAGGAAACCTCATAATATCAATCCTTTGGAATGTTTCTTGAGGTAACATGTTTTACCCATCCTTTGTAATTCTAAATCTACTTATTTGCTAAAAAACATTGCTAAATAACAGCGATAACAGTCTTTACCATCGTAAGCAAATCATTGAAAAAATTAAATTTCAAAAGACTTTCCAAATTTAATTTCATTTTTACAGGCAACACCTCATTAATATATTTCGCATCAACATTGGGGCCTTCGCCGAGAAGCTTTTCTTCATCTTTAAATCTGATACACGTCTCACTAGTGACCCCAGCTGGCAAAAGTAGTGTAGCCAGCATTTCATCAGTATATTTGTCAACATAGCGGATAACTTCCGGACGCGTTCCCACAAAACTCATTTCCCCCTTTAGAATGTTAATAAGCTGTGGCAATTCATCCAAGCGGCAGCAACGTAGTTTTTTGCCGACCTTAGTAATACGTGGATCATGATCATTTGTTACTTGCAATCCCCAAGCCTCGGCATTTTTCACCATGGTACGGAACTTATAGATAAGATACTTTTTTCCATATCTGGTAACACGCACCTGGCGAAAAAATACATCCCCTTCAGAATCCAGCTTAATCAACACCGCGATTATTATTAATAGCGGTGATAAACATACTAGCAGACACAACGACACCACTTTGTCAAAAAGCAACTTACAGAATAAACTTATTTTTTTTCTTTGCAAGCTGTCATAGTAAGGCTTGACCATCTCGTTGCGCATTTCAAATGGCAAATCTTCCCATTTTTTTATTAACATTTCTTACATTCCCTTTAATATATCTTTAAAGTTACCAACAATATATTCAACATCTTCATCTTTAAGCTTAGTGTGTAATGGCAAAGATATTTCATTTTTGTACATATCATACGCATTTGGATAATCTTTGATATCAAATCCTAAATTCATATATGCTGTATGCATTGGTAAAGGTTTATAGTGAACGTTGGTTCCAATACCCCGTTCAGCCATTTTGAGGATAAATTCATTACGATACTCTATATCTTTTCCTAATAGCCGAACTAGATACAAATGCCCGCAGCTAGTGTGATCATTGTCGTAGTGATTCAAGACCTGGACATTACAATTTTTAAGAGCTAAGTTATATTGTTCAATAATTTCCCTTCTTCTCGCCAATAATTTGGGATAGCGCTTGAGTTGTACCAACCCCAATGCAGCAACGATATCAGTTAAATTACATTTATAAGCAAGCGTTTTTATATCATATTCCCAAGCCCCTAATTTTGTTTTAGCCAGAGCGTCTTTGGATTGTCCGTGTAATGATAATAGCTGGTAATAGCTGTAAAGTTCTTTATTGTCTATGCCAGGAATCGTTCTCCAGGTTACTGCACCGCCTTCACCAGTAGTAAAGTTTTTAACTGCATGAAAAGAAAATGTTGTAAAATCAGCAATTTCGCCGACCATTTTACCATGCCATTGAGATCCCAAAGCATGAGCAGCATCAGCAACAATTACGATACGGCCAAAAGCCTCTTGGATTTTATTTTGTGGTTGGAAAATACTTTTTCCCTTTTCTACCTCAGCAAATAGCTCGTCATAATTACAAGCAATACCGGCTATATCAACTGGAATGATAGCCTTAGTTTTATTTGTTATAGCTGAACTAACCTTTGCATAATCCATTTCATATGAATTAATAGCAGTATCAACCAGGACAATTTTTGCCCCAACGTGCTCTATAGGGCTAGCTGATGCTGTATAGGTATATGCTGAAGTT
>JAAYVM010000167.1 GCA_012517145.1 Acholeplasmataceae bacterium | reverse complement strand
CCCGATACAGGCTCATAATCAGGAGAATATCGAGATTAGAAAATGGCCAGTGAGATTTAGAAAAAAACAAGATCAAAATAATGTAACTTTAAATCAATTATGTCACACCCAAAAGTGACAACCTATTTCAGGACGAGACACTCAAAATTATAACTACTGACATTTAAATCGCATACCATGAAATATTTCGTATTATTATTTGTCTTGTACCCAATTATTATTTCAAAAAGCCAAGCACAACAAACATTTATCGAAACTGACAGATTTCTATATTGGCAATATGGGACTGAAATAAATTTCGATGATTTCGCCTTACCAATTGATTCAATTGGGATTAAACTTTGCGAAAAATATGGTACTAATTCTCTAGCAAATATTCAAATCCATTCTATTCTTGACTATCCAAAGAATAAAAGGAATTTAAAGACATTAGACCCTAAGATTTACTTCGCACCAAGTTTTTGTAAAGACTGTTCATTACTGCTTAAAAGAGATTCATCCGAACTAAAATTAGCTCAACTTTATTTTGATATAGCAGAATACTGTACACGTCTGACCCGTAAAAACATTATTCAACTAGAAAATAATGGAAAAGGACTTGCAGCAGCTGCATTCCCTAGGATCGTTGACGAAATGTATAAACTGATGGGAGAAATGTTTGGAGCTGTTGCAACCCAAGTGTTAATTGATAAAAAACCAGAAGCATATGAAAAATGGCGGAAAGACTGTGATAACTTGTTAAATGAGACAAAAGCTTTTACTACAACCCAGACAGATTGCTTGAGATTTATAAATAAAAAACCTTACTCCGATAAATATTTTGAAAGTTACGCAGTATTTGGGAAAGAATAAAAATAACGCCACATAACACGGACAATATGGGTAAGTTGTTCGTCACAGTTTTTGCTTTTTCTCCTGCTCTCAAGAGAGATTTGTGATGGTTTATGTACCCGGACTCCCGCACCTGCACAAAATATAAATCCTTCATCGTGACAGTTTTCTGGCTCCGAGACAACTTGTACCGCGACACTGCTCAAGTGCCCATAACAAAAATCCTGTACCGTGACAGTTTCCCGGCTCCGATTAAACTTGTACCGCGACACGCGTAATGCTAATAAACTTTTGTGCCATGACTTGCAAAAACTGCGCCGTACCCTCCTTGCACCGTGACAACTTCCTGACTAAAGTATCGGGATCCTGCCCGGATGCAAAGTCGGGTAACACAACCTCCCCATATTGCCGGGCCGTTGGCAACAAGTGTAAAAAGACAGACGACCAGACAGGTATGATATTGGCAAAATTAAAATTAAGTAAAGATTTCGCTTTTTGACAGGACAGTGCAAATTTGATGGAAATTTATTTTGTTTTTTTCTTCCCACCCTCAAAAAAGAAGAAGGAAATCCCACCCACATTGCACACATTGCCAAAGCCACACGAGCCAACGCTCAAAAAACCAAAGCTTTGCCAAAGAGTGCAATTTTTATCTGCATTAAAAAAAATTATTATACATTTGCAAAATAATAAACTAGGGGTGCCTAACTTTAAGGCTGAGATTATACCCTCTATACCTGATTAGGATAATGCCTGCGTAGGAAAGTAAGAGAAATCAACAAATCTAAGGTTATTCTCCCCTGTTTATTTAAGATATTAACTTAATAAACAGTAAAATGGAACAAATTGTATCTGCAGGAATTGTCGATTCCTATTTCAACAAACTCAAAGAAAATTTATCGGTAGATGTGGCAATTGTTGGTGGTGGCCCTTCAGGTCTGGTAGCATCGTATTACCTTGCAAAAAAAGGATTCAAAGTAACATTGTATGAACGCAAACTTGCTCCTGGTGGAGGAATGTGGGGTGGAGCAATGATGTTTAATGAAATTGTTGTTCAAAAAGATGCCTTACATATTCTTGATGAATTCAGCATAAGCTACAAACATTACGAAAAGGATTACTATACGCTCGATTCTGTTCATGCAACCTCAGCACTTATTTATCATGCTACAAAAGCTGGAGTTAAAATGTTTAACTGTACTACCATCGAAGATGTTGTTTTTCAGGAAAACAAAGTAAGTGGAATTGTCTTAAACTGGGCACCGGTGCAACGCGAAGGCATGCATGTTGATCCATTAGTGATAATGGCAAAAGCAGTAATAGACGGAACAGGACACGACTGTGATATTGCACGCACGCTTGAACGTAAAAACAATATCAAACTGAACACCGTGTCTGGACGCGTTATGGGAGAACGTTCTTTGTCGATTGATGAAGCCGAACGTACTACGGTTGAAAACACCAAAGAAATTTTTCCGGGACTTTACGTGTCAGGTATGGCATCGAATGGGGTAAGCGGCGGTTTTAGAATGGGGCCTATCTTTGGAGGAATGCTCCTTTCTGGTAAAAAAGTAGCCGACCTAATTGCAAGCAATTTGAGTAAATAGTATGGAAACTTTTGGTATATACATTATAATAACTAAACCGCATCTATCCTATAGTATTCTTGCCGAAAAATGTGTGCAGCAAGGTATTAAAATGCTTCAGCTACGCGAAAAAAATCTCTCCGACAAACAGCTTATAAAAATCGGTAAAGAAATACGCAGCGTTACGAAAGGTACAGTAACAAACTTTGTTATAAACGATCGACCTGATATTGCTGCAATTTGTGATGCTGATTATTTACATCTTGGGCAAGATGATATGCCTATTGAAGATGCTCGTAAGATAGTTGGTAATATGAAAATTGGCTTATCGACTCATTCAATTGAACAAGCAAAAGAAGCTTTAAGTCAAAATCCCGATTATATTGGTTTTGGTCCAATATACCCCACCAATGCAAAAGCCAAACCCGACAAACCAGTGGGAACTGAACAATTGAAACAGGTATTAGGATTTTCAAATGTTCCGGTAATTGCAATAGGTGGTATTTTCCCTGAAAACATTAATCAGGTAATTGAAGCAGGTGCAAAAAATATTGCAATGGTACGCCATTTTATGCAGACAGAAGAATTTGACAAAAGGGTTATTGAATTAAACGAATTAATTTCAAGAAAAAAATGAGTACACAAATTATACAAGCAAAACAAGGTATTATTACCCCCGAAATGCATGAAGTAGCATATAAAGAAAAGGTTGATGCCGATTGGTTAAGAAATGAAATTGCATTGGGACGAATTGTAATTCCTAAAAATATAAACCACAATTTTCCCGTACGCGGTATTGGCAAAGGATTAACAACAAAGATAAATGCAAACATAGGTACATCCGAAAAACATTGTGATTTTACAGAGGAAATTAAAAAAATGGAAATTGCTGTATCATATGGTGCTGATGCAATTATGGACTTATCTACCGGGGGTAACCTGCATAAAATATTGCAACAAATTATTTCCGAATCGTCGGTTATGATTGGTACTGTGCCAATTTATGGTGTAGCAACACGCTTATTATCCGAAGGTAAAAAAATAGCCGAACTCAATCCCGAAGATTTATTCAACGAAATTGAAACTCAGGCTCAAATGGGTGTTGATTTTATGACACTTCATTGTGGTGTTACTCAATCTTCTCTTTCATTTTTAAAGAATGATGAACGAGTTTGCGGAATTGTAAGTCGTGGCGGTGCATTGTTAAAACGCTGGATGGTTGATAATAACAAGGAAAATCCATTGTATGAACAATATGACAGAATCCTTGACATTTGTCGCAAATATGATGTTACCATTAGTTTAGGTGATGGATTACGACCGGGTTGTGGTGCCGATGCTACCGACAGAGGGCAAATAGCCGAATTATTAATTCTTGGAGAGTTGGTTGATAGAGCAAGAGAAAAAGGTGTACAGGTAATGGTTGAAGGTCCGGGACACATGCCTTTAAACCAAATAGAAACAAACATGAAATTGATGAAAAGACTTTGCCATGATGCGCCGTTTTATGTGTTAGGTCCTCTTGTTACCGATTCAGCACCGGGTTACGATCATATTGTGGGAGCAATTGGTGGTACAATTGCCGCCATTCATGGAGCTGATTTTTTATGTTATGTTACTCCTGCCGAACATTTATGCCTACCTAATATTTCCGATGTAAAAGAAGGTGTAATGGCTAGTAAAATAGCAGCTCACAGTGCAGATATTGTAAAAGGTATTGACGGTAGTCGAGAACGTGATTATAGAATTTCAAAAGCACGACGCAACTTAGATTGGGAAACTATTTTTGACAATGCCCTTGATCCCGCGCTAGCACGAAAAAGAAAAATGGAATCGGAAAGTAGTGATGAAGATCATTGTACCATGTGCGGAAATTTGTGTGCAGTAAAAAACGATAAAAATAGCTAATGGATTATTTTTTGACAATTGCAGCTTCTGACAACAGCGGTGGTGCGGGTATCCAGCAAGATATAAAAGTAGCCCATGAATTGGAATATTGGGCTCTTTCAGCTATTACCGGCATTACCGTGCAAAACTTTAATAAAGTCTTTGTCTTTGATGCGGTTCCATCAAACTTATTAAAATCCCAAATAGAGCAATGTTTCCGGTCATTTCCGGTAAAAACCGTTAAAATTGGGGCTATTTGCAGTACCGAAAACCTACTGGTTATTGTCGATTGCTTGAAACAATTTCCGCAAAAACATGTAATCCTCGACCCCGTTTTATTTTCTACCGGTGGAGTGCCTTTTTTAGATAAATCAGCATTAATTATTTTAAAAGAAGAATTATTTCCTTTAACCGAATTGATAACACCCAATAAACACGAGTTTGAACTTCTCACAAATCATAAAATCAATTCAATTGACAAAGCAATAGCGATAACAACAGATAAATGTAAGGAATGGGGTACCTCAATTTTATTAAAAGGAGGGCATTTTAAGGAAACAATGATTAAAGAGGCATTGATTACCCCAACAGACATTTACCGTTTTGAAAGAGAGCGAAAAACATTCGCATACAGTCATGGCACTGGCTGCACTCTTTCATCGGCACTTGCATGTTATATTGGTAGAAATAAATCACTATATGATTCATATTTATTATCTTCGAAATATCTTATTGAATTTTATGATGAATTGAAAATTAAAATATCAAATTAGCCAACCCTATTTGCAAGCACATTGCCAAAGCCCCACGAGCCAACGCTCAAACCAAAGCTTTATCAAAGAGCTCGCAAATTCCAGCCTGAATAACCGCCTTTCAGGACGGTTTTAGGATTGCCCACGCTAAAAAAACAAAATAAATTTGTGCTTCGTGGATAGGTTGGTGCTAATTGATAATGACTTGAAAATAAAAGCTAAATGATTGACAAACAGATAGAAATGAATGAACACCAGTTGCCAACATCGTGTATAAGTAATGGCGGGGGTTGTAGCGTATTCGAGCGTTCTACCTCGCATCAAGTTCATCGCATCTTGACAGGAAAGTGCCCCATAATCCGCCACTACTCATACACGTAACCGTTATGCGTAATTTGCAGTATTCCAGATAAATAGGTGACTAATTAATATAACAACGAGAACATCCTTGACACTTATGTTTCTATTGCTAAACATCTATTCCTTTTCACAGGATCATAGATTAAGTATTCTGTT
>JAAYVM010000166.1 GCA_012517145.1 Acholeplasmataceae bacterium | reverse complement strand
TTACGCATTGCCTGAGCAGGCTCAGGATGCTTCAAAACAAAAAAGCCCTCCCGTTATCACGGGAAGGCTTTTGTTGTAGCGAGACCGAGAATTGAACTCGGGACCTCATGATTATGAATCATAACTTTATGTTTTTTGACAATTATTAAGTCTTGTTTAATATGTTCTATATGTCAGTATTTTATACTGATATGTTATTAATTATTTTTGCAAGTTTATTGTTTATTTATTAGTTTTGTATGTACAATTGTATGTTTTACTGTACATACAAAATATTGGTGGATATGCAAGCAACTACAAAGATTTACTTTCAAAAAACGAAAGCCAGGAGGACAAAAGATGATCTTTGCCCGGTCAAATTATGTGTAACTCATAACAGAGTTCAGAAATACTATTCCATTAGCAAGAAGATTAATAATCATAAATGGTTATTCCTTTCGTTAGACGATATTGAAAAAGTTACCTGTGAAAGTCCTCGAGGAAAATATCGGGATATTGCTTTCGAGTATAAGCGGATTGTTGGGGATGCGGAAAATGTCATCAAAGGTATAAACGCCTTTAGTTTTAATCAGTTTGAAGAAAAGTTTTTCAGCAAACCAACTTCATGGGATAATGTTTTCATAGCATTTATTGACCATATTAAGGCACTGAAATCTGAAGGGAGGTTTGGTTATGCCTCGTCCTTTGAAAGTACACTGAGAGCAGTTAAAGAGTATCATGAGAACAAAAAATTCGAATTCAAATCCCGGCAAAAAGTTGAAACAAGGATAAATGAATACCTTTCCGGGAGGCCATTGAATTTTGTTGATATAAATTCAAAGTGGCTGAAAAATTTCGAAGTGTGGTTACATAAGGAAGGTAAATCGAAGTCAACAATAGGAATTTACACCCGGAATATAAGAGTCTTGTTCAATATCGCTTTAAGAGTTCATAAAATCAACGCTGAATATCCATTTGATAACTATGAGCCGAAGACAGCCAGCGGACGGAAAATAGCTCTTCCGGCTAACCAAATCAGCTTAATTGCCAATTATAAGACAGAAGATCCGCAAGAGGGGTTTTATAGGGACCTGTTCATGTTCTCTTTTTTGGGTAATGGGATGAACCTGTCAGACATTGCAAGACTAAAATATTCGAACATAATAGACAATGAAATTGAGTTTGTCAGGCAGAAAACTAAAAATAAAAAAGCAGATGAGGATAAAATTCATGTACCATTGACCAGTACCATGAGTAAAATTATTGACAGGTACGGGAATAAAGCGGTGGGTTATGATTCGTACATATTTCCAATATTGAAAAATGATTCCAGCGAAGAAAAAAAGTACGCTGAGGTAAAGCAATTGGTTAAACAGGTGAATAAGTATGTCGGTCGTATTGCGTCGGTTGTAGGCATAAAAGAAAAGGTTTCCAGCTATGTTGCTCGCCATAGCTGGGCGACCATTGCAAAGAATAGCGGGACATCCACAGAGTTTATTTCTGAAGCATTGGGACATAGTTCTGTTACGGTGACAAAGAGATATTTAGATAGCTTCGATAAAGC
>JAAYVM010000165.1 GCA_012517145.1 Acholeplasmataceae bacterium | reverse complement strand
CTGAAATGCGTAACCGATGCCCAGACGAGCCCGCTCATAAAGTTTTTTATATGTGATGTCTAAACCATCTAACATAATTTGTCCACTCGTCGGCTGGTAAATACCCATAATTGCTTTGGCTATACAGGATTTCCCGCCTCCGTTAGGCCCAGTCATCACATAAATTTTTTTATTCTGCAAGGCCAGATTAATATCTTTTATCAGTTGCACTTTACCTTCTTCACCATTTATGACCACGCCAACATTTGTCATTTCAAGCATCTTATATTCACCACCTGATCTTTATCCATTTTGAGCATCTCAAACAAATATTGATATCAACGCTGCTTATTTACACGAATTTTCTTACTATTTATATCTTAACATAAATTTAGAGAAAATTAAGATTCTTTTTTCAAAATTATCTTTGTTGTATATAATATTCTTAAGAACATCTATCGCCGAATAGAAAGGGGCTACTACCATGGAACAACTGAAAGCCAAAAAAGGTTTTATCTGTGATATGGATGGCGTCATCTATACACGTAATTCACTTCTCCCAGGAGCAAAAGAATTCGTAGAATGGTTATACCGTGAAAATAAAAAATTTCTATTTCTCACCAATAGCAGCAGGAAAACTCCAAAAGACCTTCAGCAAAAACTCGCTCGTATGGGGCTCGATGTTGATGAAAGTCATTTTTACACAAGTGCTTTGGCAACGGCAAAATTTTTGAGTTCCCAGAAACCAGGCTGCAGTGTATTTGCAATTGGCGACTCAGGATTATATGAAGCTCTTACCAATGCGAATATTTCCATTAATGAAATTAACCCTGACTATGTTGTCGTTGGCGAGACAATTAATTACAACTATAGTCTTATCTGCAGAGCTGCAAACTATGTTCTGAGTGGTGCAAGACTTATAGGTACGAATACTGATCTCACTGGGCCGCTGGAAAGCGGTATAGCACCAGCCTGTCGTGCACTCGTCGCACCAATTGAACTCACAACCGGACGAAAAGCTTATTATGTTGGCAAGCCAAACCCACTTATGATGCGCACCAGTTTACAAATGCTTGGCATACATTCTGCTGAAACTGCTATAATTGGCGATAGTATGGACACAGATATAATTGCAGGTATTGAAAGTGGTCTTGACTCTGTACTTGTACTTTCTGGTGTCATGACACAAAAACAGATGAAACGCTACCCCTACTATCCGACATTTGTTCTAAACGGCGTAGGTGATATTCCATTACTTTGATCAAGTAAAAAGCCGCTAATACTCAACTTAGTATTAGCGGCTTAATTATTTAAATTTTTATATTAAAGTGCATTACGATTGATCCAGGCGGCAAATGAACTCATAATTTTATACAGAAATTTGCGTGTGTCTTCATTAACAAGAGTGCCATTAGCGTCAAAAAGGGATGCGGCGTTACCGATATAAGCCTCCGGCTGCTGCATTGTTGGTACATTAAGAAAAACCAGTGACTGTCTCAAGTGATGGTTCGCACCAAATGCACTTAATCCGCCCGGTGAAACGCTTACAACCGCGCCAGGTTTGCCATCCCATACGCTTTTGCCATATGGCCGCGAACCGACGTCGAGCGCATTTTTAAGTACTGCTGGAACAGATCTATTGTATTCTGGTGTCACAAATAAGACTGCATCAAATTCCTTGACTTTTTCGCGAAATACACTCCAAGATGAAGGTATGTTTCCTTCGTCATCAAAATCCTGATTATATATGGCAAGGTCTCCTATGTCAACTTCCTCAGCTGTAAAATTATCAGGCGTTTCTGACATCAATTCCTTTGCAATTTTTCTGGTATATGATTCCTTCCGAAGACTCCCTACGAAAACTGCAATTCTCTTATTTGCCATAAAATTAGCCCCCTCCATTAATTTGATATAGCAGCTTCAGTTATTAATATTCCATACAAAAATATTATAATGATTATACAGTCAATTTACTTTTTGTGAAAAACATAATGTTCAACTAGATCGCCTAATAGCTCAGTAGCAATTTCATTTTGACCGCCTCGTGGTATAATAATGTCCGCAAATCTTTTAGATGGCTCTACAAATGCATCATGCATAGGTTTTACTGTGGCCAAATAGCGTTTTATTGTATTGTCGAATGTACTGCCTCGTTCACGAATATCTCTTTGTATACGACGTATTAAACGAATATCTGGATCTGCATCGACAAAAATCTTAAAATCTAACATCGATCGTACTTCTTCAATGGCGAGAACAAGAATTCCTTCAAGAATAGCAACAGATTTAGGTTCCATTGTCTTGGTACATGAAGTACGGTTATGGGCGCTATAATCATAAATTGGCACCTCAATTGTTAGTCCATTACGCAGCATATTTAAATGAGATATCAATAACTGGCTATCAAATGCCTTAGGATGATCCAGGTTCTCCTTCTCCCGCTCTGCGAAGGTCATATGCGAACGGTCCATATAATACCAGTCTTGTGATAAGTATGCTACATTTTCTTTACCCAGCTTTTCCGCAACAGTTCTCGCTACCGTTGTTTTTCCCGCACCTGAGCCGCCCGCAATGCCTATAATCTTCAATTGATTCACCCCCGCTATTATGATGAGTCTCCCTTTCTAACTTGCTGTTAAGTAAAAAAAGCAAATTAATTTCAATTCTCTATAAGATATTAATTTTAAAGCCATCACTAAATACAATTTTTCGCTACTACTTTATTTATATATTCGTCACTTTTTAGCCTTGTCCTTTAATGCGCAGAAAATTCACAAACTTTATTGCAGACTCGTATCATGAACAATGTTTCTTGTGTATTGCCAGCCACCATTTTGACATAAAAAAGCCCCAGTCATTTGACTGGGGCTTTCATACCAATTAGCGTTTGTTGGCTTGGAAACAATCTCTGCAATATACAGGACGATCATTGCTTGGACGGAATGGGACTTGAGTCTCGCAACCGCAACCTGCGCATGTTACATTGAACATTTCACGTTGTTGACGTTGTTGATAACCGCCATTGCTGCCATTTCTTTGTTGTTTCTTTGCTGCTCTGCATGCAGGGCAACGGCCTGGTTCGTTGGTGAAACCTTTTTCTGCATAGAAATCTTGTTCTGATGCTGAAAAAATGAAATCTGCGCCGCAATCGCGACATGTTAAAGTTTTGTCTTGTGCCATTATAATATAGCCTCCTCAAATGTATTACTCAGAAATTTTCGATTCAATCGAACAATCATAAGAACTTCCCGTGTATAAACACATCTTGAGAAGGGCCAATTTCGTTGCATCTTATTTTCCAGTGTCTTATTATACTATACAATGCTTAAAAAAACAATATAATTTTTAT
>JAAYVM010000164.1 GCA_012517145.1 Acholeplasmataceae bacterium | reverse complement strand
GTGAAATGGATGCCAGTCAAAAAAATCCAGATGAAGTGTTAAAGGCTTGGCGGAATTGTCGGCAAAAGGGGCTTCGCTTTGTCCTCGCCATAAATCACGCACCTCTGCGCTCATTGGCAGGAGTTGCTGCCAATGATCCGATGTTCAGCCCTCTATATGATGTGATTTTAACGCCAAACCGTAGTGTGTCAGCAATAGATAACTTCATAATTTACAGTGATGAACAGGTAAGTCATTTTACTAATAACAATAACGGTGCAAACCTCAAAATACAAATAGTTGATTTAAGTCAGCGTGAAATCCTCACTGGTGAAGTAATTTCTAGTTTATTAACTAAGCTATATCCACTTGCAGCTAACGCATCTTGTTCCTCGGGTATTAAGGAGCAATGTGGCCGTTGTCCGTTGCATGATAATGCACAGGCTCTGGCCAATTCTCAAGTACAAAAGAACCTGGCCTTTATACTTACCCTTGTTGCCAGAAGAGGTTTTCATGCCACAATGCGTGATTTAGTTGGTTTATTAGCATTTATATTAACCGGAGGAACTACTTGTGAGGAGTTATGGCGAAAAAATGCATTAGAAGATTTACCCGACTATGATAACTACGATTACTATAACCTCTTATTCCGAGGGCGAAGTCCTTTATTCGATGCAGTACGCCGGACATTTGATCCGGGCGTGTATTCTGATCCCGAGATCGATCTAAAGTTGTGGTCTGGGGATGTGAATACTGATTGGCTTGTTAATAGACCAATTGGCGAAAATGGTCCCTTAGCAAACTTAAGTGACTTACGAACCGCCAAACGCCGATATTTTTTGGAGCATTATGAACCTGTAGTTAATAAATACCGCCGGATGGTAACAGGTATCAGTCAGGAATTTCTGGATTTACTTACTAGCATAGACTCTGAAACTGCTGTGCAAAATTTAATTGAGAAGATAAATTTGTTTTATGCGCCTTTATCAAAAAGCAAGGTTGGCAATTATCGTGATAGGCTTTACCTTTGGAACCAGCACAGATATTCAGTTAGTGGTCAACTACCAGGTTACATTGCAATGCGTTCTCTTAGCTCCAGTTCGCTGCAAATTTACCACCCAAGACTCAATCCCATTTATGGAGATGCTGTTGATGTTCGTCAGGATCATATCTTATTAGCCGTACAAAATTGGTTACCAGGTGATGCAGCCTTGCGGGTTGATTGGGAAATGTTTAAGTCACTTTGGGATGCAAAACAAGGTATGGCAATTGAAGTTCAACCTAATTCTATTTTACGGCGATTAGATTTGTTCTTGCGCAGCTTAGGTTCTGAAGCAGGGAATTGGTCGTCAATAGAAACAATAAAGTGGGGCGATTATAGACGCCGCAATGAGATCACAATCAAGGTAGACCGAAGAAAAGCTGCCTATCGGGAATAGGAGAATAAATGATGGCATTGGATTTTCGCAAGGTTTTCTTCGAGGATATTGTGGTTAGAAATCTGGGATATAACCCTCGAATTGAGATCAAACCAGTTCATTTGGCAAACGGCTTGTTTAGATCAATTTGTGGAGGGTACGCTAATAACGAGGTACTCCATATGGCAATCTATCCCAAGGAATATACCGCTCTAGTACCCGATCTAACCACTGAATCACTGCCATATGGACGAAAACTTAAAAACAAATTTCCTGATTACAGTCCAGATCAACAAGAAGCATTACGTTTTCTGAATGGTAAAGAAGACAAAAGAGCAATGCTGAATGCGTTACTTGGAGCAGATAAAGCATTGTATCGATTGGTTCAAACATCGAGCTATTCATTGAGTCATGCAAGCCACATAACAACAGACAATCATGACCGTGATACTGGTTTATGGTTACATACGATCTTAAAACAAGGTGAAACCCATCCCGCTTTTGATCTATTAAGTGAGTTGTTGATGCAGGAAGCAGTGGATAGAAACGATGAATTGTCTTTGATAACATTACCACTAGACAATACAAGCGGGTCACGACAACTGAATGGTAGTTACCAGGAACCAGAAAACGCCAAACAAAACAGTGCAGGATGGTTCGATGGTCCAATAATTCAAACGATCCGTTCATCTTTTGATGTACTTTCTACTAATGATGAGAAAATCGCGCGTAAGAATGGAAAACTTGATACCTTGCGTCATTTTGTTACCCTGGGATGCTTTTCGGTTTTTTTTCACTTGGCCAATGCGGGTAGAACTCATTCTTTAGTGCCGATGATCTTTCGGTTTGAACGGAGGCTGACAACACTGTCTCAAGCGAGTGTGCGTTCATACCAGCATTTGTTACGATCCATGGATGATTATTTGTACCAGGAGATATATAAGATTCTAAACAAGTTGGATGAGAGTGGGCTATATGGTTCGTGGGACGATGATATTGCTATAGAAAAACATGTGCGGGAATCGATAGACTGGCATCAGATGAAAACCCCAGGTAGTCGGGCAAAGGAGGAGAATAAAATAACAAAATTACAGCAGAAATGCCTTAATTTCTATTACAGTTATCGTGGTGAAACGGCTTCAATTCCACCTCGTGAAGCTTTAGCCCAT
>JAAYVM010000163.1 GCA_012517145.1 Acholeplasmataceae bacterium | reverse complement strand
TTGTTTGGTGAAAAATAGTCAGCTAAAACAAACAAGAAAAGATGTACTACGCCGGATGCTTACTAACAAGCCGGTAAATGCGATGCTGGCATACGATATACATGAAAACGTTCGTTTTTTAAGGAGATTAATACCAGAAGAAAGCTATGTAATATTAAGGCCGCACGGCACTTACCGGCTAAACGTTAGGGTCCATTGCCTCCCCTATTTATGTTGATAGTTCAAATATGGTCAAGTCATTCACATTGTTTTTCCGGCTGGCAGAAAATTAAAATAAATCATCGCCCGCGGCCATCGCTCCCGGCACTTGCATATAGCATTCGCGGTTTTGCAGTAGATAAATTTGCAAAACCGGCCCATGAATGCTATCTGCAATTGCCTCCCCGAGCCTCTCGCGCAGCAATGCTCCCTAACAAGCCGGTAAATGCCATGCTGGCATTCGATATAAAGGAAAGTATTCGTTTTTTAAGAAGTTTAATACCAAAAGAAAGTTTAAGGGACATAATGGTCGCACGGCACTTACCGGCTAAACGTTATGTGCAAGCAGTGGTGCCACCCGAGACAGTATGGCACTTTAACAAAACAATTATATTCCGACTGGACAAATGATAATTGACACTAATTTTAATGTATACTCCGATGCAAATGGAGGCGATCCTGACAGCTCCAGTTCAACACTTCGAAAATACCATAAGATGCTATGGAGTAAGCCTTTACCAAATGGGAAGATATTTGAATTACAGGATATAAAAAATGGGGTTTATTTATACCATAAATCAGAACTTGGAGAATTCTTTTTGGGTAGCGATGCTATAACGCACTCATATAAAAACCATAAACGAAAACATTGGCTTACAAAACAAATTCCAATCGAAGTAAATGAACTTTTTGACACTGGTTCTACAATTGGGGCTTATACAATATTTCCAAATAATAGGATTGATGGCAATCATACAATTAATCAAGCACGAGGAGTAAATAGTTTAATAGACGATAGATTCGACTTGACCTTGGAATGTATAAGACTCTTTTATCAGGGACATAACAGTCCGCTTTATGATACATTAATGAGATATAAACCCTTCTTCGATTTGTTTGACAACTTTATCGGATACATCAATTTCTTCTTATTTCAAGATTTGATAGATGAAAATAAGAAAATAAAATTCTATTTACCTTTTAATGAATTCAATACGTCACCAGGATTTACGGATGTTGACGAATATTTGCGATATAAAGATGGAGTAATGAGCTTTATTAAATCGAGAAATGAAAGAATTGAGAATTTTGCTAAACTTAAAATGATATCAGGTCCAGAAAAAGAATGACTTTCCATACATCAAACACTCAAAGACAGGTTCATGGATAATAGTGTCATACTCATATTAATCATATTTGGTATTTTAATAGTTCTTTCACGTTGGTTAGCATGGAAAAGATGGGAACGCCGTCGTGACTATTACAGAAACGATTACCTCAAATCGGATGAGTGGAGACGTAAGAGGTACGTCGTGCTGAAAAGGGACAATTGGCGCTGTGTTTATTGTGGTGCACCTGCTACCCAAGTCCATCATAAAAAATACGCAAAAAGAAACATTGGGAAAGAACCCATCGATTGGCTTGTTTCAGTTTGTAGTTCATGTCACGCCTCTATACATAATTAAGGTGATCAGACATAATTAAATTACTGATTCTCTGACAACTTGCAATAAGGATAAAAAATTAAATAAATGCCAGCACATAACACGGACGGTATGTTTAATAGGCTTGTCACGGTTTTTGCTTAGCTCCTGCTCCCAATACAGATTGCTAATGGTTCTTGCACCCGGATACGCGCATCTGCTCACAATTTAAATCCGTTATACCTTGACAGTTTTCTGGCTCCGATCAGCTTTGTGCCGCGACACTGCGCCAGTGCTCCCAACCAAATTTGTAACCGGTGATAAATTCGCGGCTCCGATCAAACTTGTACCGCGATCGCGCCAGTATGCAATAAAATTTGTACCATGACGGCAAAAACACGCGCCAAACCCTCCTTGCACCGTGA
>JAAYVM010000162.1 GCA_012517145.1 Acholeplasmataceae bacterium | reverse complement strand
CCTCAAAAAATAAAACGCTTAATAAAAAAATCAACAAATAAGCTACAAAAGAAATCACAATATAGGGAACGGCCTTACCAATCACGACTTCCCAGCCCTTAACCGGAGAACAATATAAATTGTAGATTGTGCCAACCTCTTTTTCGCGCACAACTATAAGCGCTGCCAATAAAGATGGATAAAACATCAAAATTGTCGAAATCAGGCCCGGCACAAGGAAATTTTTGCTCTCCAGTGTCGGATTATACCAAGAAACGGCTATTAACTCAGCGCTGGGCAGCGAAATATTTTGTCCATAGACACTTTTATACCGCTCAATCAATAAATTATTTGTCTGCTGATTAATCGCGCCAACATAGCCGGTAATGACTTCGCTGCGGGATGGGAAAGAACCATCAACGGAAACCCTTACTGAAACGGGCTTATTTCCAGTCAGTCTTTCCGAAAAGTTCTCAGGAATTTCAACGCACAAACGAATCTTACCTTGTGCCATCAGTTCTTCTGCCTGGCCTTCCCTGTCAAGTATACCACACAGTTTAAAATACTCTGAATTAGTAAAAGAGCTTATGTACTCGCGGCTGGCAGCAGAGCGATCACGGTCATAAAAAGCAACAGGGATATTCTTGACATCTAGTGTCATGCCTTCCCCCATAATAATGATAATCATCATTGGCACGACAAGCGCTAAACCTAAATAGAGAGGGTCACGCAAAAGTTCACGCGTTTCTTTGCCAATGATGGCAATTATTCGCTTAAACATGCTGCACCTCCCCATTACCATTGCTTATGAGATCCATGAAGGTTTCTTCCATGGACAAATGACTGGTTGTCACAGTACAACCACACAACCCCGCCGCAGCGAGTTTTTCCTGAAGCAGGGATATATGTTCTTCCGGAGTCAGTGACCTAACGTGCACATCCTGTCCGTACATGGTTGCACCCGGGAACAGGTTTTTAACCAAGGAATAAGTTTTTCGAGGTTCCGGCGTCGTAATTATCAACAATTGTCCAAATGCTTCAGTTGCCCTGTGTTCAAGATTATCAGGACTATCAAGTGCCACCAGCCGGCCTTGATCCATCAAGATCAGCCTGTCGCACCGTTCTGCCTCGTCCATGTAATGGGTAGAAACCAAAACAGTTTTCCCTAGCTCACGAGCCAGCTGATAAATAATATTCCAAAAATCGCGGCGGGCAACAGGATCAACGCCGGAAGTCGGCTCATCGAGAAAGATCACCGGTGGTTCATGCAAGACAGCACAAATAAGCGACAATCTTTGTCTTATTCCTAAAGGCAGTTTGCCAGCCGGGCGGCCAGCCAGAGCCGAAAGCCCTATAGTCTCAAGAATGTTTTCATCATTAACACCTGAAACATTATAAAGCCCTTTATATAAATCGATATTTTCCCTCACCGTCAGGTCACGATAAAGGGAAAACCTCTGTGACATATAGCCTATACTATCCCAAACATTTTGCCGTTGTCCGGAAACATCGTATCCGGCAGTAATAATTTTGCCTGAGCTTGGCGGCAGCAATCCGCACATGCTCTTGATCAATGTAGTTTTGCCTGCGCCATTAGGCCCTAAAAGGCCGAAAACTTCGCCGCTGTAAATATTGCAGCTGATGTCACTGACAGCTTTGAAATCGCCGAACTGAATAGTGACATTTTCACAACTAACAACACTTTTCTTTTTTGAAACTACATTACCAACAAACGGCATCGCAGCCGAAAGTTTATTTTTCCCGGTCAATTGGACAAAGACATCATCCAGCGATGTCCTGACCTCCTCCATTTCTCCGCAGTGAATATCCGCAGCTTCCAGGTATTCTATCGTCTGCTGCCCGTCATTCAAGAGCCGCATTTTGACGCTTTGGCCAAGCAATTGCGAATCGGCAACCCCTTCATATTTTTGCAGCAAAGTTAAAGCTTTGTATTGTGGTTTAACAGAAAAACTTACCATCTTACCATCTAACAAAGATTTCAGCTCTGCAGGCGCACCCTGCTTGATGATTTTGCCCTCATGCATAAGGGCTACACGATGACACCGAGAGGCTTCATCCATGTAGGAAGTACTCAAAATAACTGTTACATGCCGTTCCTCCACCAAATCAATAATTATTTGCCAGAACTCCTGCCGTG
>JAAYVM010000010.1 GCA_012517145.1 Acholeplasmataceae bacterium | reverse complement strand
GCGGTTGACTTTAGCCAGTGTTATAGGCAGTATTTTTCTTAATTATTAAAATTTTCAAAATGAAAAAGTATCAAATAATTTACGCTGACCCAGCTTGGAGTTACTACAATGATAGCACAGCAAAAAAAGACTGTACTACTGTAAAAGGTATGCGGAGACCACCTTATCCTGTTATGAGTACAGAAAGTATTAAACAATTAAAAGTTTCCGAAATAACTGCTGAAAATGCTATTTTATTTATTTGGACAACTGACTACCATTTAGAGAAATGTATGCAAGTGATAAACGCATGGGGTTTTGAATATAAAACAGTTGGTTTTTCATGGGCGAAGAAAACTAAAAAAGGAACTCCAGTTTGTTTTATGGGTGCTTATACAATGAAAAGCGGTACAGAACTTTGCTTATTGGCTACAAAAGGTAAAAATGCTCATAAACTTGTCAAAAAACATAACGTAAAATCATTGATTGAATCAGAACGTAAACAACATTCAGAAAAGCCTAACGAAGTAAGAGAACGCATAGTAGAACTTTTAGGAGATATTCCCCGTATTGAATTATTCGCTCGTCAAAAAGTCGAAGGCTGGGACGCTTGGGGAAATGAAGTAGAATCGGACGTTTCTTTTTAATATAGCCCATAACGGTTTGCGTGTATAAGAAGTGGCGGATTTTGAAACCGAAACTTTCAATGCAGCACTACACTTAATTTAAAAAATAAATGTTGAATATACAACTGAACCCGCCATTTTTTATACACGCTGTTATACGCTGGCACGGTTGATTAAATGATAAACTTAAATTGAAACACGAAACAAAATTTTTATTAAAATGAGCGATGAAAAAAAAGAAATATTATTAGGAGATTGTTTGGAACTTATGAAGGATATTCCAAACGGAAGTATTGATATGATACTTTGTGATTTACCTTACGGAACAACACAAAATAAATGGGATAGCATTATTCCGCTTGATAAACTTTGGGAGCAATACAAAAGGATAATTAAGCCGAATGGTGCAATAGTTTTATTTGCTCAAACACCATTTGATAAAGTTTTAGGTGCAAGTAATTTAAATATGTTGAAATACGAATGGATTTGGATTAAAAACAGAGGCACTGGGCATTTAAATGCTAAAAAAATGCCTATGAAATACCACGAAAATATTTTAATATTCTATAATAAACCACCAACCTATAATCCCATATTTATTGATTATTCAGAAAGCACAAAAAAAATACATCAAAGTAGTAAAGTAAAAACATTTGATGCTAAATGGGCTAACAATAATTCAAACTATGGTTCATTTAACAAACTTGAAAGAGTTTATGATTTTGAAAGGGGTAAATACCCTATGTCTTATATAAATTTCAATGTACTTTCTCAAACAGACAAAACAAGAATGCACCCTACACAAAAGCCTGTTGAACTAATGGAATACCTAATCAAAACCTACACAAACGAAGGAGATTTGGTATTGGATAATTGTGCAGGAAGCGGAACTACTGCAATAGCTTGTTTGAACACCAACCGCCAATTTATAGTAATGGAAAAAGAACAAGAGTATTACGATATTATTTTGAAGAGGGTGGCAGATTTTAATAAAAAATCTGAAACGCAAACTCTCTTTAGAAACGAGATGTAGTAATTGCGTTTAACACAAAAATAGAAAAATGTTTT
>JAAYVM010000161.1 GCA_012517145.1 Acholeplasmataceae bacterium | reverse complement strand
GGCGATGCCTTCTTCCCGAATGGCAAAACAGACCGCAATATGCGTATCAACTATTCCAATATGCCTGATGAAAAGATTGTCGAAGGCATCAGAAGGATGGCTGAAGCAATTAAAGAATCTATGTAAGCCAATTGTACTAACCTGCTGTTGAATTTTTAAATTCAATAGCAGGTTTTTTTATTACCTATGATATAATTAGATGTTAAAACTTAGTGAGAAAGCGGTGACGACGTGGCGGATAAATTTTTAGTAGTGGACGGCAGCAGTCTTATTCATAGGGCTTTTTTTGCTTTGCCGCCCCTTATGACGAAAAAAGGCCTTAACACGGGTGCTGTTTATGGTTTTTGCAACATGCTGTTGAGGGTTATAAGCGACGTTAAACCAAAATGGGTTGCTGTTGCTTTTGATAAATCACGAATTACTTTCAGGACAGAAATGTTTGAAGGCTACAAAGCTCAACGCAAGGAAACCCCTTGTGAATTGTCTGAGCAGTTCCCAATTGCACAACAATTGTTGGAAGCAATGAATATCAGTGTGCTTGAAATGGATGGCTACGAAGCAGACGATATTATCGGTACTTTTGCCAAACATAAAGCCGGCGAAGCTGAAGTAATCATTGTCACCGGCGATAAAGATGAATTACAGCTTTTGGGCGACAATGTTAAAGTGTTTTATACAAAACGCGGCATCACAGATATACAGGAATTTGACATTGAAGAATTCAAGGCCAATTATGATGGTTTAAAACCAGCACAACTTATTGATCTTAAAGGTTTGATGGGCGATGCATCTGACAACATCCCCGGTGTGCCGGGAGTTGGTCCTAAAACTGCAATGAAGCTGATTTGTGAATATCAATCCGTGGAAAATGTTTTAGATCATATTGATGAAATTTCCGGTAAGAGTCTGAAAGAAAAATTGTCCAATAACAAGGAAAAAGCACTTTTATCAAAGCAGCTTGCCACAATCTTTACCGATGTGCCGGTTGATCTGGACTTAAGTAAGCATGAACTGAAAAGTATGAAGGCAGAAGCCAAGACACTGATGAAGGAATTGGAGTTCCGTAATCTTTGGGAACGCTTTTCTTTGGTTTTAGGCGATGAAGAGCCGGCAACCTTTGATTTGTTCGGCGAAGAAGTGTCTGCGCAGGTTGAAAGATATGCACAGAAATCTATAATGAGCAGCGAACAGGCCAAAGCATTGTTTTCTTCGATTAAGGCAGAAGGCAAGGAAACTTGCCTGTTAGCTGATACAGCGGGGAAGATTCCAAAGTTAAAACTGAGTGATTTATCATTGCTGTATAATCAGACAATATATACTATCCCTTCCGCAAGCGAGGCGTGGCCGGAAGTCTATGGCTGGCTGGCGGATGCTTCTCAGAAAAAAGTTGTTTGTGATGGTAAAGACATGGTTAAGGCCTGCCTCGCAAATAATGTTAAGGTTGCTGGCATTTCAGGAGACTGTTCTCTGGCTGCCTACCTTGTTGAGCCAGGTGAAAGCTCTTATAGTTTGAAAGCTTTGACTGAACGCTATCTTGTAAAAAATGACGGCGGTACAATACAGGATCTGGAAGAACTTAATGTTTTGCTATCAGAATATCTGGAAGAAAAAGAACTGGTGAAATTGTATCAGGAAATTGAATTGCCACTGATGCCGGTGCTTGCAGCTATGGAACTTACTGGTATTGCTGTCGATGAAAAAATGTTGGCAGATATTACTGAAGAATTCCGACTAAAGCTTGACGAACTGGAAGTTTTGGCTTATGAACAAGCTGGTGAACAGTTCAACTTGAAATCCCCTAAACAGCTAGGCGTTTTGCTTTTTGAAAAGTTGGGGTTACCTGTTGTTAAAAAGACAAAAACAGGTTATTCAACAGATGTAAGTGTTTTGGAAGAATTAGCTGCGCAGCATCCTTTGGTTGGCACTATCTTGCAGCACCGTCAATTGTCGAAACTTTATTCCACCTATCTTGAAGGCATGAAACCCCTGATAAATCCTGTAACCAAGCGTATTCACACACATTTTCAGCAAACAGTAACTGTGACCGGCAGACTTTCCAGCACTGAACCTAACCTGCAGAATATTCCGGTGCGTACTGAAATCGGCAAACGTATGCGAGCCATGTTCGTGCCTGGAGATGGTTACGATTTCCTTATGTCCTGCGATTATTCCCAGGTTGAGCTCAGGATTTTAGCACATATAGCACAAGACCAGCTTCTGCTTGATTCATTTGCTAAAGGACAGGATGTTCATGCCAGGACAGCATCAGAAGTATTTGGCATACCACTGAACGAAGTATCTTCGGAAATGCGTTCGCGTGCCAAGGCGGTAAATTTTGGTATCGTATATGGCATAAGTGACTATGGCCTCAGCAAACAGCTTGGCATAAGCCGCAACGAAGCAGGGCAGTACATTGAAAATTATTTTAAACGTTATACAGGCGTAAAAAAATATATGGAAGACATGGTTCTAAAAGCTAAAAAAGACGGTTATGTATCAACGTTGTTCGGCCGACGCCGTTATTTACCGGACATCAATAACAGTAATTATAATTTACGCAGTTTTGCAGAACGGACGGCAATTAATACACCGATACAAGGTACCGCTGCAGATGTTATTAAGCTGGCAATGATAAAAGTTCAGAAAGCCTTGTCTGAGGGCAACTTCAAAAGCCGCATACTTTTACAAGTGCATGATGAATTGGTTTTGGAAGTTTGTGCTGATGAAAAGGAACAAGTTGCAGGGATAGTTAAAAAAAGTATGGAAAAAACTGTTGATTTGTCTGTACTGCTTTTGGCTGATGTTGCGTATGGAAAGAATTGGGCAGAAACAAAGTAAGGAGAAATATAGATGCCGGAATTACCAGAAATTGAACAGGTCAGGAAAACACTGACACCTCATGTATTGAACAAAATAATAAAGCGTGTGGAAATCAGACTTCCACGCATGATTAAGCATCCTTCACCGGAAGCCTTTGCCGATATTTTAGTTGGCCAATGTATTCGTGATTTGAAACGAAAAGGCAAATATCTGACTTTTGAGTTTGGTACGAATATCAAAATGATTGCTCATCTGAGAATGACAGGCGCACTTATTGTTACTGACGATGGTGCTCCGGAGCCTGAATACGCCAAGATTAAATTTGAGCTGACCGGTGGTAAAATGCTATGGTTCTGTGACATAAGAACATTTGGTACCTTGCATTTGGTCATTAATGATGATGTGAGGCTGCCGGGTTTTGACAATCTGGGACCGGAACCAGGCACTAAGGAATTGAATGTTCCTTATCTGCAGGAAGTCCTGAAAAGACGCAAAGCGTCGATAAAAGGTATTATTCTGGATCAGGAAGTTGTTGCCGGCTTAGGTAATATTTATGCGGATGAGGCATTGGCGGTTGCAGGTATTCTGCCACAGCGTCCCGGCGATTCACTTAATGAAAAAGAAATAGAGAAGTTAATCAAAGCCATCAACAAGGTAATTAAGCAAGGTATCAAAAATCATGGAACTACTTTCCGTAATTATAAAGATGGCAATGGCAATCAAGGCAGGAACCAGGACTATTTGATGGTTTATGGCCGCAAAGGTAAACCTTGCAAAAAATGCGGAGCAGAGCTTGTAGGCACCAAAGTGGCAGGACGCGGTACGACTTACTGCGCGGAGTGCCAACACTAAGGGGAGTTAGAATGAAAATAATTGGGTTAACAGGAGGTATAGGTTCGGGCAAGACGTCTGTGGCTTCGAAATTAAGGGCTTTGGGAGCACGGGTTTTTGACGCTGATGAAGTTGCCAAAAATGCTGTTTTGCCAGGAACTGAAGGCTTTCGTAAAGTTGTTGAAATCTTCGGCACCCAGATTGTTGATGCTGAGGGCAAGCTCGACCGAACGGTTTTAGCGGAAATTGTTTTCAACGATAAAGAGTCTTTAAAGACTCTTGAAGAGATTATTCACGGCTACGTCTGGCAGGAAACTGATAAATTTTTAATTGAATGTCGGCAAGCCGGTGAGCGTGCTGTGATTCTTGATGTACCCCTTCTTATTGAATGTGGCTGGCACAAAAAAGTTGATGAAGTCTGGCTGGTAGCTTTGCCTGTTGAGAAGCAAATTATGCGCACAATGGAACGCAGCGGTATGACGGCAGAGGCTGTGCAAGCAAGAATAGCGGCGCAAATGTCTTTGGATGAAAAGAAAAAATATGCAACGTTGATTATTGATAATAGCGGGACTTGGGAAGAAACAGAAAAACAAGTAATTGCTGCCTGGGAAAAGGTAGTTAAATAGCGGAGGGATAGGCTTGCGAAGAAAGAAGAAGAGCAGGCGTTGGTTTTATTGGGCGCTTTTTGTCTGCCTGGTCTTTGCAGCCTGGCAAATTTGGCGGTCAGATGCAGTCCAGATGCGGTTTGTATATTTGTGGCCGTATCAGGAAGAAATAATAGAGTATAGTAAGAAAAATAATTTGGATCCATTTCTTGTTGCAGCCGTCATTAAAAATGAAAGCGGATTTCGGATAGATGCTAAATCGAAACCTGGTGCTGTTGGGCTTATGCAGATAATGCCTCAGACTGGCGAATGGATTGCCGGCGAAATGGGCATGCAAAATTTCCAAATGGTTAAACTCGCCGAAGCTGAAACCAATATTCGTATGGGTTGCTGGTATTTGAGTGAATTGGAATATGAGTTTGGGCACAATCGTGTTCTTATGCTGGCAGCATACAATGCAGGGCGCGGCAATACCAGAAATTGGATGGAAGAATTCAACTGGGATACAGATTTTGGCAATATAGAAGCCATTCCTTATATAGATACCCGTGAATATGTACGTAAGGTTTTATATGACCGGGGACAATATTACAAATTGTATAAAAATCGTATTGATAACTATTGACGTGGTAAGTGTGATATGCTATCATATTAGCGTTGCCGGTACATGATGCGCGGTCGTGGCGGAACGGCAGACGCGCTAGCCTCAGGAGCTAGTGGGGGCAACCCCGTGGAGGTTCAAATCCTCTCGACCGCACCAATTTTATACTGTAACAAATACTTCTCTCTATGCGGTTGTGGCGGAACGGCAGACGCACCATCTTGAGGGGGTGGCGGGGAGACCCGTGTGGGTTCAAATCCCACCAACCGCACCATATTGAAATTATCGAAGTTGGCTCAGCGCTTGACTTTGAGGAAACTTAAAGACACTACGGATAAAAATGTAGTGTCTTTTTTATATGTATTATCAATTGATCTGATTTAAAGCAAGCTGCTTTTAAAGTTAACATGTAGAATAAAGAAGGTTTGCTAATTTTTCAATTTATTCCAAATAGTTAGAATAAATTGAAATTTTTCAGGAGATTTCAAATATTTATCGAAGATAACTAAAAAATGATGTAAAGCACTATAAATAGATTAAGAGTTTTTTATAATGTTAAGCAGCCGATAAAGGAGGATGGTATTATGGCTGAAAAAAGGATGAAGGATAAAAGTATAGCAGAAATTGAAGAAGAATTTCTCACATACGGTAAGATGAAAGATTGGCATTCTCTGGAGACAAGTGCATCATATTTAGCTATACGATATGGCAAATGAACGGTACGAGGATGCACTTGAGGCTATAGTATCGTCTATGGCCGTTCAACTTTCCGGTTGCTGTGAAAATGAGCATGTTTGCAAATATGATGAGGTCAACGTTTGTACATATCATATCGGGCTGATAAAAGAATGCGGCGAGAAGCTTTTCTTAAGCCAGGATAAATTGGAAATGAAAGTTTGCGAACTATTAACAAGTGCTTTTGAAATTTTGCCGTTTTCATATTATGAACCGGAAACCGCGTTGGAAATCCTAAAAGATTGTCGCAACAAGCCCTTTAATCCAAGAAAATATAGTTATGACCATGCAAGACCTAAAGAAGGTAGGGCTGCAGCGGCAAAGAGCAAAGATAAGGTCATTGGACATATAAGGATGGAGCCATACCCATGTTTCTAGAAAAAATTGCAGTATAATTATTAAAAAAATAGTCAAACAAAAACACCACTGAAAAAGTGGTGTTTTTGTTTTCTGTACGCTGAATTTGATTTTTTGGTAGAATCTTTGCATATTTGGTAAAAATGCTTGTTCTAGCAATGTGACAAGAAGGGAAAAACAAGACGGTGGCGAATGTTTCAAAAGTAAATAAGTAAAAAGCAAGTAAACAAGCGGGGAATAGAATATGGATAATAGAGAAAGCTCTGTAATGCAAATATTTAAGCACTTAAAAACATTATTTATTACTTTTGTGATAACGTTTTTTGTTTTGGTTTGTGCTTATTCAGTTTTCGAAAAACGTGATGTTGATACAGATAGAGCTTCTTTAGCCAGAGAAAATGAGATATTTATTTCTGGTCAGAAAAGACTGATAAATAATGAATTGAGCGAACGTGTTTCTGACTTGCTGTATTTGGCAGAGAATGCGATTTTCAAAAATTATATTAATAGTAACGGAGACGAAAAGACGTAGAAAATGAATGGCTTCTTTTTGCCAGCAAGATGAAGAAATATGATCAAATTCGTTATATAGATGCTAAAGGATATGAAAGGATAAGAATAAATTTTAAGGATGGAAGGGCGGCAATTGTTGACCACAGGTCCTTACAAAATAAAAGTGACAGACAGTATTTTACTGATACTATAAGGTTAAATGATAGAAACATATATCGTTCTTCTTTGGATTTAAATGTTGAGAATGGCAAAATAGAAAATCCGGCTAAACCCACGCTGCGTTTTGGACTTCCTGTTTTTAATCAGGAAGGGATTAAATCCGGTGTTGTTATCTTTAATTATTATGGGCGTTATGTAATTGATAATATAAAACGTGCAAACCAAGATTCAAATTATATGCAGCTAGTTAACCAGAATGGCTATTGGCTTGCTGGTCCTGATGCCAACGATGAATGGATTTTCATGTATCCGGATAAAGAACAGAAGACTTTTGCTAATAAGTTCCCAGACGAATGGCTGCGTATTAAGACGGAAAAAAATGGCCAGTTTTTCAGCCCAATGGGTTTATTTACCTTTCGCATGCTAGAGCCTGATGTTGAAGCAAGAACTAAATTAATAGGTACACCGGATGAAGACATTGCAATAAAGGGTGCTGACGGGGCTTGGTTTCTCATTTCACTTGTTCCTGCTAATGTTGTTCCCTATGCAAATAACGAAAATGGTTATTTAGTAGGCTTAAAAAGATTGTTTGTATTGCCGTCTTTATTATTAGCACTTATTTTAACTGCAGGTATTTTTACAATTTTGCTTTTGCTTTATCATGCTGAGAATGAAAAACTGAAGGAAATAGCTATGCATGATCCTATGACAGGCTGTTTAACCAGAAGAGCAGGCACCAAGATTATGGAAAATACAATAAGGAACGCAGAACGTAACCAAAAACCTCTTTCGATGCTTTTGCTGGACATAGATCATTTCAAGAGAGTTAACGATAATTGGGGTCATCTGGTAGGCGACAAAGTATTAAAACGTGTGGCAAAAGTAGTTAGAGCCGAGGTGCGGGACAAAGACAGTGTAATCAGAACAGGCGGAGAAGAATTTGTGGTGCTGTTGCCAGATACTGATGCTAAGAATGCGGTTTTAATAGCTGAAAGACTCCGTACAGTTCTTGAAAAAATTTCTCATCCTTCTGTTGGTAAGGTTACCGCAAGTTTTGGAGTTGCTGAAAAAAGAAAAGAAGATAATCGCCTAAATTGGTACAAAAGAGTTGATGACGCCTTGTATCATGCTAAAGAGACTGGTAGAAACCGTGTTTTTAATGCTGATGATTTGGATAAAGCACTACCGGTGGCAACGGTACAAATCGAATGGAAGAATGAATGGGAAAGCGGTAATCAGGAAATAGATAAACAGCACCGTGAATTGGTGAATTTTGGCAATCAATTAATTTTCGATGTTTTTTCCGAAGAAGCTAAGGAAAAAATAGAGCCTAAATTAGATGAATTTTTGAATCACGTGGTTTATCATTTTAATAGTGAAGAAAAAATATTGAACTGTACAAAATTTACGGGCACCAAAGAGCATTCCGAGGCACATAAACTGATTATTGCTGATGCTCTAAGAATGAAGGAGGCTTATTTGAGCGGGAAATTAAAACCGTCTGCTTTTTTCTCTTTCATATTTGATGATTTTATTATTGGACATATGCTAAAAGAGGATATCAAATTTTTCCCCTTTGTTCAGGACAATGCTTAAAAAGAACTAAAGCCAGCTGCCGTAATTTATGACAGCTGGCTTTTTTGAACTTATATCTTTAAATTTTTGCATAAGGAAATGAATGTTTTCATTGATTTGGTAATGTATTTGTTTTTGTGATAAGCGATGCTGAACTTCCTTTTCAGCTCAATTCCTTCAATTTGGAATGCATGCAGTAAACCTTCATCTAACTCATGCTGAACCAGCCGCTTCGATATAACGCCTACGCCAATGCTGTTTAAGGCAG
This sequence comes from Acholeplasmataceae bacterium, assembly GCA_012517145.1. GTDB lineage: Bacteria > Bacillota > Negativicutes > Acidaminococcales > Acidaminococcaceae > RZYP01. The sequence continues at coordinate 6,179 of JAAYVM010000161.1, read as the reverse complement.
CACTTTTAATGATATCAGAGCCATTACACTCCCATGCTGGCCGCCATTTAATTTCGTTCGCTGACATAGCGTTTTCAAATAATTCCCGCGTTCCGCTTCCTTTTTCCCTTACGATGAAATTAATATTAGCAAGTTCATCAGGAGAGATGGTTTTAACCTTGTATAAAGGATGATCTTTGCCACAGACTAGGGCTAACTCATCATTTTCAAAAGACTCTGTAATAATGTCTGCAGAATGAACTAAACCTTCGACAATTGCCAGGTCAACGGTATTTTTTGCTATCAGGTTTTCGATATCTAAGGTGTTTTTGATAATGGCGTTAACTTGAAAATGAGGGTGTTTTTTGGCAAAAGTGCTTATCAGAGCTGGCAGTAAACATTCACCAATAGTAAGACTGGCTCCAATCGTCATGCTGCCTATTTCCTCAGGGTTCTTGATAACTTGCTCCATTTCATCTACCAAGGCTGTTATATGCCGAGCATAGCTTAAAAGTTGGGAGCCTTTTTGAGTTATGTATAGGCGTTTTGCTAGACGTTCAAAGAGTTTTATACCATAGTGCGTTTCTAATTCTGATATAGCCTGGCTGACTGTTGGTTGAGAAATGAATAATACATTAGCTGCGGCTGTCATACTGCCAAGGTCCGCTACCGTAATAAATATTCTTAAATGTCGTATCGTCATTTTTGCTCCCTCTCTTATAGGTAAAATACTATGATATATATTATATAATAGTATTTTACAAAAATAAAATCTTTAAGTAAAATCAAAGGAGTTGCTAACGAGAGAGAGGATATGTGCTGATGATCAAAATGAAAAAAATCTTGCCAGGTATAATGCTTTGTTTTCTTTTAGGTATGCCATCCTGGTTTTTGGGGAATATGTTTCCAATTGTTGGGAGCCCTGTGATAGGAATTATTATTGGCATGCTGGTAACGATGTTTTTCCCTAAAGTGTTAAGTACCAACTTGTTAACTAATGTTTTTGCAGAAGCCGTTTTTGAGGACTGCGTAAAATATACTTCAAAAAAAATTCTGCAATATTCAATAATTCTTCTTGGTTTTAGCATGAATCTTTTTCACGTATTGAAAGTTGGAACGGAATCATTATCTATTATAGTCTGTACACTTACAGCTTCCTTTATTACTGCCTATTTTGTGGGGAAAATGCTGGGGCTTGACAACAAGATGACTACCTTGATAGGTGTCGGCACTTCTATTTGCGGCGGTTCTGCGATTGCAGCGACGGCACCGGTGATAAAGGCAAAAGATGCTGAAGTCGCTCATGCTATTTCTACTATCTTTCTTTTCAATATTATTGCAGTATTCATTTTCCCCGCATTGGGGGCTGCTTTTAAAATGAGCGATATTGGCTTTGGTATGTGGGCAGGCACAGCTATTAATGATACTTCGTCAGTCGTTGCTGCTGGCGCAGCCTGGAGCAATATGGTTGGCAATGATAAGGCTCTTGCGTATGCGACAATAGTCAAACTGACAAGAACATTGATGATTGTGCCTATAACTTTAGTGCTGGCAGTTTTTACCGCACGTAATGCTAAAAAAGAACAGGATACTGCAAAAAGTTTCAGCATTACCAGTGTTTTTCCTTGGTTTGTTCTTTGGTTTCTTGTAACTGCATTACTTAATACCTTTTTGGAACTTGGAACAGTATCGGATATTTTTGTTGTTCTTGGCAAATTCATGATCGTTATGGCCATGGTTGCAATCGGCCTTAATACAGATTTGAAGAAATTGATTAGAAATGGATTTAAACCTATTTTTCTTGGCGTTTGCTGTTGGGGCGCAGTTGCAATTGCTTCTTTATTAGTCCAAAGAATTATTGGTATATGGTAAAGGTTTATTTATGAAAAAGAGCATTTCGCGCTTGTTTTCAGCACGAAATGCTCTTTTGTTTTTTAACTTATTTGTTATCGCTTACTTTTGGCAAACCATCAAAACTTTTTGCCAGGTCTTCGTCGCTTGGTATATAGTCAGTCATCGTTTTCTCGTTATAAGCGTTATAGGCGGTCATATCAAAATAACCGGTACCGGTCAAACCAAACAAAATAGTTTTTGCTTCACCTGATTCTTTACATTTAAGAGCTTCATCGATAGCGCCGCGAATGGCATGGGCAGATTCAGGAGCAGGGAGAATGGTTTCCTGCTTGGCGAATAAAACCGCAGCTTCGAACACTTTTGTCTGTTCGTAAGAAACTGCTTCCATGTAACCGTCATGATACAGCTTGGACAAAATTGGGGACATGCCATGATATCTCAGGCCGCCGGCATGGCTGGGCGAAGGCATGAAGCCACTGCCAAGCGTATACATTTTTGCCAGAGGTGTTACCTTGCCGGTATCACAGAAGTCATAAGCATAACGTCCGCGTGTAAACGAAGGGCAGGAAGCAGGCTCTACTGCGACAATACGAGGTGATGCCTTACCGAGAAGTTTATCTTGCATGAAAGGAGCTATCAAACCGCCTAAATTTGAACCGCCGCCTGCACAGCCTATAACGACATCGGGATATTCATCTATGAGTTCCATTGCTTGTTTTGATTCCAACCCAATAATGGATTGATGGAGAAGTACCTGATTCAAGACTGAACCTAAGACATAACGACAGCCTGGGGTAGTAACGGCTTTTTCAATTGCCTCGGAAATAGCGCAGCCAAGACTGCCGCCTGTCAGAGGATCCTTTTCCAGAATGCTGCGGCCTACATTCGTTGTGTTGCTTGGACTAGGTATAACGTTAGCCCCAAAAGTTTGCATAACTATTTTTCTGAAGGGTTTTTGTTCGTAGGAACACTTTACCATATACACTGTGAGCGGAATATTGTAATAGGAACAAGCTTCTGACAATGCTGTGCCCCATTGTCCTGCGCCGGTTTCAGTGGTCAGGCTGGTCAAACCTTGCTCTTTGGCATAATAGACCTGAGCGATTGCCGAATTTAGCTTATGGCTCCCAGAAGTATTGTTGCCTTCGAATTTGTAATAAATTTTTGCAGGTGTGCCCAATGCTTTTTCCAGATTATAGGCTCTTATTAACGGGGAGGGACGATACATCTTGTAGAAGTCCTGTATTTCTTCGGGAATATCAAAATATCTTGTATCATCGTCCATTTCCTGGGCTGCTAATTTTTCACAAAAAACCGGATAGAGATCTGCTTCTTTAATTGGCTGCATTGTTGACGGGTTGAGCAGGGGATCGCATTTTTCTTTCATGTCTGCTCTGAGATTGTACCATTGTTTTGGCATCTGCTCTTCTGTAAGGTATAGTCTGTGCGGGATTTTCTTCAACATATTTATGCCCCTTTCTTTTGATAACAACTTAAATTTGTATTCACAGAATGAAAATAAAAAGGCTTTTGTCTCAGTATTTTTACTGAGACAAAAGCCTTAATTAGCTTCTGCGGTACCACTCAATTTGGTGCAAAGCACCCGCTTATTCCATATACTGACATATATGCTCCCTTGTTAACGGGCGGAGGTCCCGTTGGGTATTACTCGGCGCAAGACGCTTTTCTTCCCACCCTCATAAGTCCATTCAATACAGCCGTTATTACTGCAATTCCAGCCTCTGCAGCTCTCTGAAAATAAATAGCTATATTTACTATTCTTATTCCTCGGTTTACCTTTATTGTTAAGTAATATATTACTATTAAAGATTATTGTCAATGCTTTTTTACAAAATGGGAATAATATTTACTGTAATGTTGTTAATAAGATACTTCATTCATGACATAAGAAAGCACATTGGTCATGCTGATGAATAAAACTCTATTATTATTGAAAAAAGTTTACAAAATGCTTGACGGGTGATTGTGCTAGTGTTATACTGCCTTTTAACAGAATATATAAAATGCTATGAACAGAATATGGAAATAAAAGGTCTTTTCTACAGAGAGCCAACGTTTGGTGTGAGCTGGCGTAAAGTTTTTATTTTTCTCATCTGCGAGCAGCATGCTGAATTATAGTAGGCAGTGTCCGGTTTTCTACCGTTAAAAGGAAGCGTATTCGGAAATTTTTCCCGATATGACAGAGCTGGTCGAGTAATCGGCAAATGAAGTGGTAACGCGGAGGTTTAACCTTCGTCTTCAATTACGCTAAGGCGTATTGGAGACGAAGGTTTTTATTTTTGGCTCGGCAATGTAGGGGGAAAGACTGCTTGATATTCTGTTAATAACAACTTACTGAGAAATGATTGCGGCATTTCCGGCAAGCAAAAATCTGAAAGGGAGTAGTTTGATTATGAATGGTTTGACGTTGTTGGGAATTGCACTTTTGGTATGTTTAAGCGGCTACTTTATTTATGGCCGCTGGTTAACGAAGATTTGGGGAATAGACCCGAAAGCTAAAACACCGGCTTACTTATTTGAAGATGGCAATGACTATGTACCATCGTCAAAATTCACTGTTTTTGCTCACCAATTCTCTTCAATAACTGGTGCCGGACCTGTTACGGGCCCGATTATTGCGGCTATGTTCGGATGGGTACCGGTTATGCTGTGGCTAATGGTTGGCGGCATCTTTTTTGGCGCAGTGCAGGATTTTACAGCACTTTATGCTTCTGTAAAAAACGAAGGCAAGTCAATGGGAATGCTTATTGAAAGGTATATTGGTAGAACAGGAAAGCGCATGTTCTTGCTATTTTCATGGTTATTCACTCTTTTAATTACAGCCGCTTTTGCTGATATCGTCGCCGGAACTTTCAATGGTTATACTGCCAATGGCTCTCAGGTGACACCTAATGCTGCTGCTGCTTCTATTTCTATGCTTTATATTGTCGTGGCAATTCTTTTTGGATTATTTCTCAAAAAGTATCCATTAACAGAAAAACCAAAACTGGCAGTTGGTATCATTCTTATATTGGGTATGTTGACGGCCGGTATTGCTTATCCGCTGTATTTTGACAAAACAACCTGGATTTATGTTGTATTTGCTTACATGTTTATGGCGGCAGTTATGCCAATGTGGCTTTTGATGGAGCCACGTGATTATTTAAGCTCCTTCCTTCTTTTAGGAATGATTGCCAGCGGTGTAATTGGGGTAGTCTTCACTAACCCGACAATCGAACTGGCACCTTTTAACGGGTTTGAAGTAAATGGCAAACCATTGTTCCCGATTCTTTTCATAACCATTGCTTGCGGTGCTGTTTCCGGTTTTCACAGTCTGGTTTCGTCAGGGACATCTTCCAAAACAGTATCCAACGAGAAGGATATGCTATTTATTGGTTATGGCTCTATGTTGATTGAAACAATTCTTGCAGTTGTCTCTCTTATAGTTGTCGGTGCGGCAGCTACCGGCGGCGTGATGCCTAAAGGAACTCCTTTCCAGATTTTCTCGGCTTCTGTTGGTAATTTCTTGTCCATGTTTGGCTTATCCAAACATGTAGCAACCTGCGTAATTACGATGTGCGTATCTGCTTTGGCTTTGACTACTCTCGACTCTGTAGGACGTATCGGACGCATGTGCTTCCAGGAACTTTTTACCGGTGATACGACAGATCCTGCCAAAATGACTTCCACGCAGCGGTTTTTGACTAATAAATATTTTGCAACTGTGATAACCTTGTTCTTTGGTTACTTACTCTGTTTGGGCGGATATATGAATGTCTGGCCGCTATTTGGCGCTGCTAATCAGCTATGCTCAGCTCTTGTTCTTATTGCATTGGCTGTTTTCCTGAAGGTTACCGGACGTGAGGGCAGGATGCTCTATATTCCTATGTGTTTCATGTTCTGCGCTACCGTCATAGCTCTTTTGATGTCTATTTACGGTATCGTTAAAAAATTCATGACTACAGGAGGATTCTCTTTCCTGACAGACGGACTGCAGCTTATCATGGCAATTGCTTTGATTGTTCTGGCTATGTTGATTGCTTCGCAAAGCGTAAGAAAACTGTTTAATTCCGAGGCTGCGGAAGATACAATCGATTCGGATGGTCAGGAAAATGCTTAAATAGCAGTTAATAAATTGAGCACTATGTTTTAAGAGTAAAAGAGGCGAAATACATTTAATGTATTTCGCCTCTTTTTATTTTAAACGTAAATTGCAATAGCAAATTGAACAAAAATATTAATCCATAATGATTCTCAACAAGCATATACCTTATCCAAGAATGTCTCGAAGAGCTCCTCTGGCGTATGGTAGGCCAGCACCCGTCTTGGACGGCTGTTGAGAGCGT
>JAAYVM010000160.1 GCA_012517145.1 Acholeplasmataceae bacterium | reverse complement strand
TATTCCTTGCCCGATTGGTCCAGTAACTAGCAGTGTTAATGGCGCCATCACTAGGAACACTGGGAACATTTTGAGTAACCCAAACTTATTCATTGCCGGACGATCAACGACTTTCTCTAGCAATGATTGCACCCAGACGGTAATCAAAATCGGAATCAAGCTGGTTGAATAGTCAACCGCCGCTACTGGAAGCCCAAACAAATGAATGCCGCCTCCGGCACTCACCATCTTGGCAAAATCTGGTTGCATCATAATCCCTGCCAGAATGAGACTTAGAATCGTATCTGTTTTGAAATACCGTGAGGCGCCAAATGCAACCAAGAATGGCAAGAAGTAGAAAAGTGAATTACCCATTAGATAAAGTAACCGATACGTTTGACTGCCTTGGGTCACAATATGACTCACGGTGAGCAAGTTCAGCAATGCGAGAAATAGCCCTGCCATGGCTAATCCGCCAATGACCGGTGTCAACGAAGTAGAGATTGCATCAAGAACGCCATTCAGCAAACGTTTGAAGGTGATTTTTTCGCGCTTCTTATTAACTGTTTCAGTCGTTGCGGTAGCCTTCGATACACCACTTTCACCAACAAACTGAGCATTAATATAGTCAAAGACTTTGTCTAAGTATTCTGGCATAACGATTTGCAACTTGCCATCAGAAGAAAAGGCTTTGACAACCCCATCAATTTTGTTGATTTTATCCGTCGTCACTTTTGAATCATCTTTAATGCGCACGCGCAGTCGTGTATAGCAACGTGCAACACTTTCGACGTTATCTAGATGGCCCATACTTTCAATGAGCTGATTACCAATTTTTTCATATTTTTCCATCATTAAGTCTCCCTACCCCGTGTGCAATGCTTTCTCAACCTTCTTCAAAAACATGATCATTTGTAGTTCAGTTCTCCAAGCATTTCTTTAGCAGTGACATTTTTAGCGGAAATTTCTGGAAAAGACTTCAATAAAGCCATATTTGTATAGACGACAGCAATTGTGGTGTCGTGATCTGAGTCAGCAACCAACTTTAAATTCATATTGGCCAGTAATTCTCCGGCCTTTACTTTTTGATTCCTCGATACCCTAACATCAAATGGCTTGCCATCCATCTCAACCGTATCGAATCCCATGTGAACAAGCACTTCAAGCCCTTGAACAGTCTTAATTGAAATAGCATGCTTGGTAGGAAAAATCATGGTGATATTACCATCTACTGGCGCATAGATTTCACCATTCTTGGGCTTTATTGCAAAGCCATCACCCATCATTTTTTGAGCCAGAACAGGATCAGACACCTCTGTTAAAGGAATCAACACCCCAGTAACCGCTGCATACACGTCCTCTTTTTTCTTCTTACCTAATCCGAACATAACATACGCTCCTTAACTGTCTGTCCACACAACGAACAGTAGAGACCGAGCCAACAAGTACTGATAATTTATGAACAAATGCCATTAAAAAAACACCCATGATAAATGATGAAATTAGAGAACTCCAATTTCATTACATCTTCAGGGTGTTGCCAACTTAATGTCACAAGCCGTTATTCGATGATATGAATGATGTGAATTAAAAGAAATAGCCGATCAGAGTCATCAAATTGATAGCCAACGTGGTCCTCAATCAAAGCGACGATTCTCCCTAAACTTTTGCCTGCGTTAGGATATTGCTTCTTCAACTGACACAGAAGAACCGTATCATCAGTCTCAACAAGATCAACCTTTTTACCGTCATGAGTCCTTAACAAAAGGTAGTAAAGGTGTGTCGCCATGCGCGAAACTGCCAAACTACTCTCTGAGAACTTTCCGCCATAGTCTTTTTCCAAAATTTCATTGACGCCGGAAAGAATATCTAACGCCTCCGACACAGATTGTACAGAGCTATTCGTCTCTGTCAGTTCGTGTTCAATGAGATGCATGGCAATGAATCCCGCCTCATCATCCGAAAAGGAAACATCACTAAACGAACTGATCAATGCCAGTGCTTCTTGACCGACTTGAAACTCTTTTGGAAAAAGCCTGCGGATATCAAATAGCATAGGATTGCTGACGACTAACCCGCTCTTAATTCTCTGAACTGCAAAGTAGATATGATCGGTTAAAGGAATTAACAAATGACCATCAAATTCAACGTTGATGCTATTTTGTGCTAGGCTAATGATTGAGTCCGTTAACTCAAAATACGATCGAGGTATCTCACGTGCTAACTCCTTAAATGAGTCTACCCATTGACTATCATCTCGGGATACAGGGAGAAAGACATGGTCATCCTCGGTCGGAAAATACTCCTCATCTCTTTTAAGGCGAAAGCCAATTCCCTTACCCCAAATTATCTGTTGCTTGTCATTCCCGTCCTCTACAAGCAAAACATTATTGTTTAGAACTTGTAGGATTTTCAAGATATACACCTTAGCTAGGTCACTAGACGACATCAATAAAACTAAAAGTAAGCGCTTACTCAATGCTTAGTATAATCAAGTTGCTTTTTTGAGTCAATACGTTTTAAATAAAATAACCAATCGTCTGATCTTTAATCACATATAAAAGATAGGTTAAATTGTATCTTTTTGGATACACATAAATATATGTTTTGAAAAAATTATTTATTAAATTCTTAGTTATTAACGTGAAAGTGCGTTTAAACTAACTTCATGATGACTGTCATTACATTTTTATTTCAAGGTGCCACAAAACTTATCCATCTGAGTATTAGGACGTAAATAAAAACAGCGACCCACAAGCATGTCTATCTGCCTGTGGGTCGCTGTTACGTTTATATTCTGGGTGGTCAGGGGATCGAACCCTGGAC
>JAAYVM010000159.1 GCA_012517145.1 Acholeplasmataceae bacterium | reverse complement strand
ATGATTACTGTTGAGGCAGGAGTGCGTACCGGTGATATTTACAACCTTTGCGCACAAAAGGGCCTTTTTTATCCACCTGATCCTGCTAGCTTCAAGTTTTCAACAATCGGTGGCAATATCGCTGAGGATGCCGGTGGTATGCGTGCCGTTAAATATGGTGTAACACATAATTTCGTTATGGGTTTGGAAGTAGTACTTGCTGATGGAAGAATCATAAAGACCGGCGGAAAGTCAATTAAGAATGTAACTGGCTATAATATGACCCAGTTGATAGTCGGTTCGGAAGGTACTTTGGGTATTGTGACTAAGGCAATTCTTCGCCTTATACCTATGCCGAAATTTCGTAATACTCTATTATTAATGTTTTCAACACTGGATGGTGCCTGTGATACGATTCACCAAATGCTGCAATCAGGTATAGTTCCTGCATCAGCCGAATTGATGGATAGGACATGTCTTAAGGCTATATCTAAAAATCGCAAATTTGATTTTCCGGATACAGTTCAGGCATGTATTGTTACTGAGGTTGATGGCTCAGAAGAATACGAAATCAAGAAACAAGCTGAACAAATTGAGAAAATTGCTAATGTAAATGGTGTTGTTGAAGTGCGCATTGCCAAAACGGCTCAGGAAGCTGATGACCTTTGGGCTATCAGACGTGCTTTGAGCCCTGCTGTTGGTGCATTGGCTCCAGATCGCGTAAGTGAAGACATTTCAGTGCCACGAAATGAATTCCCGGAAATTGTCAGACGGATTCGTACAATCGTTAATAAATACAATCTCGATTTTGCAGTTTATGGGCATGCTGGCGATGGCAACGTACATCCATCAATTCTTTGTGATATGTCAGATCCTGAACAGGCAAAAGTTGTGCATAAGGCAGTTGATGAAGTTTTTGCAGCTACGCTTGAATTAGGTGGCACACTTTCAGGTGAACATGGCATAGGTATAACTAAACAAAATTATTTGCAAGATGCTTTGGGTGAAGCTGGTGTGGATGTCTTGAAATCAATCAAAAAAGCGCTTGATCCAAAAGGAATACTGAACCCAGGCAAAGTATGGCCGGAGGAGGAAGCTATCCATGAATGATAAAAATAAAGAATTACTTAATGAAATTCATGAAATCGCCAGTAAGTGTGATCGTTGCGGTAATTGCCTTTTAGTTTGTCCTGTTTTTACAGTAAATAGCCGTGAGGCTTGTGGCGCTCGCGGCATGGTAAACGCAGCTCGTGCTATTACTAAAGGCGGTGTTGCGCCGGAAGAGGATATTTTGGAGGCAGTTGACTATTGTCTGCTTTGCGGAGCTTGCACGGATGTTTGTGCCAGCAAAGTTAAAGTGCCTGATGTAATGTTGAAAACCAGACAAAAATTAGTTCACCTGTCAAATAAACCTTTTGATTATTCTGCAGAAGAAAAAGAAAAAATGAACAAAGCGTTTGACGCATTGTGTGACCGTTGTGCAGAAATAGAAGGACCAGAAATAGAACATGGACGTAAAGCAGCTTATTTCTTTGGCTGTCAGGCGAGACTGGATGCAATTGATACTGCAGTTAAAACAGTTGAACTTTTAAGCCGAGTAGCCGAAGTTGAATTGATTAACAACGAATGCTGTGGCTTGCCCGCCCTAACTCGCGGTCATGTGGATCTTTTTATCGAAGATGCTAAACAAAATATCCAACTTTTTGAGGATGTTGATACCATCGTTTCTGACTGCGCGTGTTGCAGCGATACGTTGAAAAAAATCGCATCTTATCTGGCAAACGATCCGGAATGGAGTGAACGTGCAGCTGCCTTTAGCAAAAAGGTATTTTCATTATCCGAGTATTTAACCAAAATTGGTTATTTGCCAGAAAAACACAAGGAGCAGATAACTTATCATGATCCTTGTCACTTGGGCAGAAATCAAGGCATTAAAAAGGAGCCTCGTGAACTTCTGAAAACAGCTGGTGATTATGTTGAGATGGCTGGCGCTGATGTGTGCTGTGGCGGACCTTGCTTCTTCCCAAGCGATTATCCGGAAACATCTGATGCCTTGTTGGAGAAAAAATGTCTGAATATAGAAAAGAGCGGCGCAGCTATTGTGACGACTGAATGTTATAATTGCTTGAAACAACTCAAGAGAGCAGCTGAAAAAAGTGGCGGCAAGTTTAAAGCTCTTCATATCAGCGAAATTTTATAGTATTTGAATTAATAACATCTGGAAATTATCTTATCTAAAGGCCTCGCCCTATTGGGTTGAGGCCTTATTGCGAATTTATTCATAAGTTCATGATTGCCAGATTATTAATGTATTTAAGTATTATTTAAGTTTTGAGTTGTATTGTGTGGTCACTGACTGCAATGCTGAATGATTTTAAATTAAGGAGATGTGAGTCGAATGAAACTGGTTAACTTTATGGTTGAGGATAATATTCGGCTAGGTGTAAAGGTAGAAGAGGGAATTTTAGACTTAGCAAAAACTGCTGGCGATTTTGACTTTTGTATTCCTGAAACAATTGAAGAAGTTATCTGTGGCGGCCAAAATATGCTTGAAAAACTTAACAAATTGATACAACAAGAGACATGCATAATACCAGAAAAGGAAGTAGTCTTTGCACCTTGCATTAACAATCCGGAGAAAATAATTTGTATTGGTTTGAACTATCTGGATCATGCTAATGAGTCAAAAATGGAAATACCTACTTCGCCTGTTGTATTCAGCAAGTTTAATAATGCTTTGGCTGCTCATCAACAAGAAATTTTATTGCCTTTAAATGCAAAGCAGTTCGATTATGAAGCAGAATTAGTCATTGTCATCGGCAAAACTTCCAGGAATATTTCTGTTGAAGAAGCTATATCCAGTGTTTTTGGTTATACTATCGGTAATGATTTAAGTGCCAGAGACCTTCAGTTTCGCAATGGTCAGTGGCTGCTTGGCAAAACATGTGATGGCTTTGCACCAATCGGACCATATTTAGTCACATCGGATGAGGTTAATCCTTTTAACTTAGAAATCAGCTGCAAGGTTAACGGTGAATTAAGACAACATGGTAATACAAGAAATATGATTTTTGACTGCGCACATATTGTTAGCTATTTATCACAGCATATGACATTAAAGACAGGAGATATTATTTTTACGGGAACACCGGCAGGAGTTATTTTAGGTTATCCAGAGGGGAAAAGGGTATGGCTTAAAAGCGGTGATGAAGTAAGTGTTTCAATCGAAAAAATTGGTACTCTTATAAATAAACTCAAATAGCAATAAAATATTATTTAATAAAGTTGCTGCATTTTCTACTTGCCATTGTGTTATAATCATTACATGTTTGTCAAAACTTAAATTACATTTCTAAGAAGTGGAGGAAGTTGAGCATGTCGTTTAGGTTAAAACCTAAGGAAGAAAAATTTTTCGAATTTATGGATAATCATGCCGAACTTTGCGTAGAGGCAGCAGATGTAATGGTGGATAGCGTAAATGGTAAAACTTCGCAAATTACAGCCTTGTCATTAATTGAGGAACTAGGCAATAAAGCTGATAAAATTGTTGAAGCGACAGAGAGTAAATTGCACAAAACTTTTATTGCTCCTTTAGACCGTGAGGACATTCATGTACTGACTGAAATCCAGAACGAGATTATGAATTCGATTGGTGACTTCCTGCATAAGTTTTATAAATATGAGCCAGGTGAACCATCGGAAGGCATAATCTTAATGGTTAAAAATGTTCGGGATTGTGTAAAGCAGGTCAACAAGGCAATCAACGAAGTTCCTAACATGAAGAAAAATTATTTGAAAATTGAGGCACGTACAAACAAAATAAAGCAACTCGAAGCATTAGGCGATGAGTTATACCGTGACGAAATGGTGAAACTTTTCTGTAATACGACTGATGCCATTCAAATTTTAAAATGGAAAGAAATAATGACTGAGCTTGAAAAAATGCTTGATACTTGTGTTGTTCTGGCCGATTCTTTGAAAAGGGTCGTGCTGAAGTATGCATGATATGTCATTTATGCTGTTGCTGGTTGTTTTTCTGGCGTTGGTTTTCGATTTTATTAATGGTTTTCATGATACAGCCAATGCGATTGCAACCACTGTTTCCACAAGAGCTATCAGCCCCAAAACAGCTATCATGATGTCAGCTGTTCTAAATTTTTTTGGTGCTCTATTAAGCACAGGTGTTGCTAAGACTATTGGCGGTGATATAGTAAAATCTGCATCTATGGTTAATGCAAATGTTATTGTTGCGGCATTGATCGCCGCCATAATTTGGAATCTGGTAACCTGGTGGTATGGAATTCCCAGCAGTTCATCCCATGCTTTAATAGGTGGACTAGTTGGTGCTGTGGCAGCGGCATCTGGGTTTGAAGCACTTAATGCAAAAGGCATAGAAACTATTGTTCTCTCCTTGGTTATTTCGCCTGTTATCGCTTTGGTCACAGGATATATAATAATGATTCTTCTTTTGTGGGTTTTTGGGCGTTTAGCACCCAATGCTTTGAATCATGGTTTCAAAAAGATGCAGTTGATTTCTGCAGCTGCTATGGCATTTTCGCATGGTTCAAATGATGCGCAGAAGGCAATGGGAATTATAACTTTGGCACTTGTAAGCGGTGGCATGATTGATTCTTTTGAGGTGCCAACATGGGTAAAATTTGCCTGCGCAGCTTCAATGGCGCTTGGTACTGCCGCCGGTGGCAAAAAAATAATCAAAACAATGGGAACAAATATTTTTCGTATGGTACCAATGAGCGGATTTTCCGCTGATTTAGGTTCGGCAATAGTTATTTCGCTGGCTACATTCTTTCATTTACCCGTGAGTACGACACATGTTGTATCAGGATCAATTATGGGAGTTGGTTCAGCGAAGCGTGTAACAGCTGTCAGATGGACTGTTGCACAAAATATGCTGATGGCATGGGTATTAACGATACCACTTAGTGCTGCAGTAGGTGTTCTGATATATAAAGCAACTTTGTTCTTTTGATAATGTATAAAAGTTTAGATTAAATACAAATACCTCAATTCGTAATTTATTTCTTTGCGAATTGAGGTATTTTTGTTTTGTCATTATAAGAAACAAGTTGGCTTCGGCATTATTCATATCCTTAGCATGTCTTGACAACTGTCTTGTCAGGTGGTAAATTATGCTTCAAGGCACAAAAGCTTGGAGGAAAATTTAATGAATAACTTACAGAAAAAAATATTAGATTTGAAGAGAGAAAAGAATGCTGTGATTCTTGCCCATTACTATGTTTCAAAAGAGGTGCAGGAAGTTGCTGATTATCTTGGCGACTCCTATTATCTAAGCAAAATTGCGGCAAAAGTTAATGCTGAAATTATAGTTTTTTGCGGGGTTTATTTCATGGGCGAAAGTGCAAAAATTATGAACCCAAATAAAAAAGTATTGATGCCTGACTTATATGCAGATTGCCCTATGGCACATATGGCAACAGTAGAGAAAATCCAAGAGATAAGAAGAATTTACCAGGATTTAGCTGTTGTATGCTATATCAATTCTACTGCTGAAATTAAAGCAAATTCTGACGTATGCGTAACTTCTTCAAATGCGCTTAAAGTAATCAAAGCTTTGACAAATAAATATATTTATTTTATCCCTGATAAAAATCTTGGAGGTTATATCTCTACGCTTGTACCTGAAAAAATGTTTATTTTAAATGATGGTTTTTGTCATGTACATGATGGTATTAGTGTTGAAGCTATATTAAAAATGAAAGATGAACATCCAAAGGCTAAAGTGGTTTCGCATCCTGAATGCAGCAAAGCAGTTCTGCAACTTTCGGATTACATCGGCAGCACTTCAGGAATAATCGACTTTATTGAAAACAGTACTGATTCAGAATTTATTGTTTGTACAGAAACCGGAGTTTTTCACGAATTAGAAAGAAAAACGACGGGTAAAAGTTTCTACGCAGCTTCGCCGTGCCAGGTATGTCCAGATATGAAGAAAAATACGTTGGAAAAGTTGCTGCAAAGCCTTGAAAAGTTATCAAATGAAGTAAATGTAGAATCAGATATAGCATCAAAAAGCATATTTGCTTTGGAAAAGATGCATCAATTAGCAGAGGGTGAAGAAAAGTGAATTATTATGATGTTATTATTGTTGGCACAGGAGTCTCGGGACTTTTTGCGGCCTTAAATTTGGCAAAAGACAAAAAAGTACTGGTATTAACAAAAACGATTGCTGACGAAAGTGATTCTTTTCTTGCACAAGGCGGTATCTGCGTACAGCGAGGTGACGAAGACTATGATGATTTTGTTGAAGACACATTAAAAGCGGGTCATTATGAGAATGATCGAAATTCCGTTGCTATAATGGTAACGCAATCAAGAGAAATTATTAATGATCTTTTAGACATAGGTGTGGAATTTGACAAAGACAATGCTGGTTTTTCTTATACAAAAGAAGGTGCGCATTCCAAGGCAAGAATCTTACATTGTAAGGATAGAACAGGCAAAGAAATCAGCAGCAAACTATTAGAAAAGGTTAGACAGCTGAAAAATGTTGAGATTTTAGAAAACACAATTTTATTGGATATATTAGCTGAACATAATCACTGTTATGGTGTAGTTGTAATGAATAAGGACAATAAACTTGAAAATTTATATGCTCATTTTACTATTTTCGCTACCGGTGGAATTGGTGGCTTGTATGAAAAATCTACAAATTATCCCCACTTGACTGGAGATGCTATTGCTATAGCACTCCGACACAATATTAGACTGAAGAACATTAACTATATTCAGATACATCCAACAGCACTTTACACTGAGCAGGCAGGCAGGGCTTTCCTAATTTCTGAGTCAGTAAGGGGAGAAGGTGCTGTACTTCTTGACAAAGAAGGAAATAGGTTTACAGATGAACTGCAAGCAAGAGATATTGTTGCTAAGAAAATTCATGAACAGATGGATAAAGATAAAAACAGCCATGTGTGGCTCTATTTGAATGGACATGTGAAGGGCGACATCGCCAAAAGATTTCCGTCAATATATGAACGTTGTTTGCAAGAAGGTTATGATATAACAAAGGACCGGATACCAGTAGTGCCGGCGCAGCACTATTTCATGGGTGGAATTGAAGTTGATACGCAAAGTAAAACTTCGATGAATAATCTTTATGCCGTTGGCGAGACGAGTTGTAACGGTGTACATGGTAAGAACAGGCTTGCCAGCAATTCTCTGTTGGAGAGCCTTGTGTTCAGTAAGAGAGCTGCGCTTGATATTAACAAGAACTGGAAAGAAGAAGAACCACCTTTCTTTTCTTTGCCAAAAGAAGAAGATTATCAAAACCTTGCTGAGTATAACAGAATGCTAATCCTGGACGAAATCAGAAAGGAAGATGAAAGTGCAGAATAATATTGATAAATTAATCTTAGATGCACTAAGTGAAGACATCCCGAATGAAGATATAACAACTAATTCTATAATTAAATCATATGCTAGAGGCAAAGCACAGCTTATTTGCAAACAAGATGGGATAATTGCAGGTCTCAATGTGTTTGCCAGAGTCTTTACTCTCTTGGATCCAACTACAAATCTAAAATTTTATTGCAAAGATGGCGATAGCATAAAAAGAATGGATTTGATAGGTGAAGTTGAAGGTGATATCAGAGCCATACTTTCCGGGGAACGAACAGCACTGAATTTTTTGCAAAGAATGAGCGGCATTTCGACTTATACCAGAAAAGTTGTTGATTTGCTTGAAGGCAGTAATATAAAATTGCTTGATACCAGAAAAACATCACCTAATAATAGAATTTTTGAAAAATATGCTGTCAAGGTTGGGGGAGGTTTTAACCATAGATTTAATCTATCAGATGGTATTATGCTTAAAGACAATCATATAGCAGCAGCCGGCGGGATAAAAAAGGCAGTTTCTTTAGTAAGAGAATATGCTTCATTTGTTCATAAAATAGAAGTAGAAGTAGAGACCTTCGATATGCTAAATGAAGCATTGGAAGCAGAAGCAGATATTATAATGCTTGATAATATGAGCGTAGAAGAGATGAAAGAGGCTGTGAAGATTGTTAATCACAGAGCTTTAGTGGAATGTTCAGGCAATATTACGTTGGAAAATATTGCCAAACTTCGTGAAATTGGTGTAGATTATATATCAAGCGGAGCATTAACCTACTCTGCTTCAGTATTAGACTTGTCTTTAAAAAATTTAGAAAGGACATAATAATATGAACGGTGAGAAACGAAGGGAAAGTATTTTGCAACACCTTGCCGAAAGCTCATTGCCGATTTCCGGGTTACAATTAGCTAAGCTATTTAATGTTAGCCGTCAAGTAATAGTGCAGGATATAGCGCTTCTTCGCGCAGAAAAGCACGAAATTTTGTCGACCAATATTGGTTATATGATTAAGACTGCTGTTAAACCCCAAAGAGTATTTTATGTTGCACATAGCGATGATTGCATCTTAGATGAACTTTATACGATTGTTGACCTTGGAGGAAGTGTCATTGATGTGCAAATTAGTCACAAAGTATATGGAAACTTTTTGGCTCAGCTAGATATTAAATCTCGTAAGGATGCTGATAATCTGGTAAAGCGTATTTCTTCCGGTGAGAGCATTCCGCTAAAAAAACTAACACAGGATATGCACTGTCATCTAGTGGAAGCCGATACTGTTGATGAACTTGATGCAATAGAAAATGAGCTGCAAAGAAAAGGATACCTTTTGCAAGGGAACTCATTTAGTACGGAATAAAAGAAGTCCATAAAGTTTTACACTTACAAATAGAAGAAAAGCAACCATCAGACATATTTAAGATGGTTGTTTTTTTTGCAACAAAAGAAAGAATTTTCAGTAAACTTAAAGGGTTAATAGGATTGATGTCGAACTATAAAATTGTCAGAATGAGGTGATAGTTAAATGAAAGAAGCTATTTTATACATAAAAGTAAATGAAAATAAGTTGCAGTGTATTGCATGCAACCACCGCTGTATTATCGAAGAAGGCGGTAAGGGAATTTGTTTTGTTCGTGAACATTTGCAAGGGAAACTTTGGTCATTGAATTATGGGAAGACAGTAGGACTAAACATAGATCCTATAGAGAAAAAACCACTTTATCATTTTTTGCCGGGAACCAGGACATACTCTTTTGCAGCAGCAGGTTGCAATTTCCGCTGTGCTTGGTGCCAAAACTGGGAAATAGCACAAAGCCCCAGATTGAAACAATCAATTGAAGGAATTGAAATATCACCGGAAGAACACGTGAAGCGTGCAATGGAGGCCGGTTGCCCTTCAATATCTTATACTTACACGGAACCAACTGTTTTTGTCGAATATGCCTTGGAAACAATGATGATTGCCAAGGCAAAAGGACTTAAGAATATATGGGTTACTAATGGCTATATGACGCATGAAACCCTCAATAAGATAATTCCATATTTAGACGCTGCCAATGTTGATCTTAAGGGAGATAATGACAAGATATATGAAGAGTATTGCGGAGGAAAAGTAAAACCAGTCATGGATAATCTAAGATTTTTTTACAGAGAAGGCGTACACGTTGAAATTACAACATTAGTTATACCAGGGGTCAATGATAAAAAAGAACAATTGGATGTCATTGCAAAATTTATTGCTAAAGAATTAGGAAGTGATGTGCCTTGGCATATTAGCAGGTTTTTCCCGGCATGGAAAATGCAGGGCACGTCAGTGACACCAGTTAAAACGTTGGAAATGGCTGAATTAATTGGTAAAAATGCAGGATTGCATTATATACATTTAGGTAATGTGTAGAGGAGTGTGAAGTAATAATGCTTGTTTTTGGCGTTATAAGCCCGCACCCGCCAATAATAATACCATATATTGGAGGTATAGAGACTGAAAAAGCTATCAAGACAGTAACATCTTTAAAATCGGCGGCAAAAATGTTAGCAAATACTAATCCTGATAGCCTGCTGATAATTTCGCCGCATCAGGAACATGGTTTTAATGTTCCTTTGTATTATTTAAGAAAAGACCTGAAACAGGATATCAAAATTAATAAAATATTAGTTTCGAATCCATCTTATGAATATTATTATAATTATGGCAAGTTATACGGAGAAAAAATCGAGAAAGCAAAAGAACGCATAGCAGTTATAGCATCCGGAGACTTGTCCCACGTCTTAAAATCTGAAGGACCATACGGTTATGACCCAGCCGGCCACAAACTTGACGAAATAATTGTCAGGGCTGTTAAAGAAAAAAATGTCGAAACGTTGTTGAATATTGATTCGGAAATCCTCGAACATGGAGCTGAGTGCGGATTAAGGTCTATATTGTTTCTGTTTGGAGTGTTTGAGATAATAGATTTTTCAACGAAGATTTTATCATATGAGGCACCTTTTGGAGTTGGGTATATGGTAGCGCTCTTTTATAAAAAGGAGGGGTAAATAATGACAAGGATCAATGAACTGGAGAACGTTCCTAGTTGCTGCCTTACTTGTGAAAACCATGAATGTTTCAAAGACTTATGTTTCGGAACAAGGAAATATGCAGATGCTGTGGAGGAAGATGAGGATACTGGAAAGGAATTTTGTCCCTACTATATTGGCAGCGAAGATCATCATGAGTACGATTGATAGAAAGAATTAAAAGATAATTATGTATACTTAAGGCTATATTCTTGTTATTTTTGCTCCATTGTGTTACACTGAACGCATTATGAGGTGCGTTGTTGAGATTAGTTTTCATTTTTTCTTGCAACAAACCTTTGCAAAAATTTTAAATAGTGTATCGTGCTAAAACATGAGGGTTCGTCCCTAGTGAGAAGGCGAGAAAATAATGTTATTGACAAAACCGTTTTCCATGAAACGGTTACTTGCTGTACATTACTATCCTTGTGCCTTTCTAGCACAAGGATTTTTATTATTTAAGGAGGTTTTTTATGGAAACCAGGTTAGCATTAATTGGAATTGTCGTAGAAAATAACGAATCTGCAAAAAAAATCAATGATATTCTGCATGAATACGGGGAATTTATTGTTGGACGTATGGGAATTCCCTATAGAAAACGTAATGTTTCGGTAATTTCCATAGTTATAGATGCGCCTGGTGACGCTATCAGCGCTCTTGCCGGTAAGCTCGGAATGATACCCGACGTTAGTATCAAAACAGTTTATTCGAAGTTATCTTGAGCTATTATAAAAAACTAGAATAATGTGAAGAGGGGTTTTGCCAATGTACGAATGCAAATCAAAAAACGCTACTGAATTTATCGACAATCAGGAAATTATGGACACGCTTACCTACGCTGAAAAAAACAAAAGTAATCGAGCACTTATCAACGGAATTTTGGAACGCGCAAAAGATTGCAAAGGTTTGAGCCATAGGGAAGCTGCAGTACTGTTAGAGTGTGATCTGGAAAATGAAAATGAACGAATGACACTTTTGGCACAAGAAATCAAACAGAAATTTTACGGCAATCGCATTGTAATGTTCGCACCTTTATATCTCTCCAACTACTGCATAAACAGCTGTGTCTACTGTCCATATCACAGAAGCAATAAGAATATTGCCAGGAAAAAACTCACTCAGGAAGAAATTGCACGTGAGGTCATTGCACTCCAGGATATGGGACATAAGCGACTGGCTTTGGAAACCGGTGAAGACCCAGTTAATAATCCTATCGAATATGTTTTGGATAGCATCAAAACAATTTATAGCATAAAGCACAAAAACGGCGCTATACGCCGCGTGAATGTCAATATTGCTGCTACTACTGTTGAAAACTATCGGAAACTAAAAGAAGCTGGTATCGGCACATACATTCTTTTTCAGGAAACCTATAACAAAGATAGCTATGAAAAACTCCATCCGGCAGGACCAAAACATGATTACGCTTATCATACGGAAGCAATGGACCGCGCAATGGAAGGCGGCATTGATGATGTTGGAATAGGTGTACTCTTTGGCCTTAACATGTATCGCTATGATTTCGTTGGGTTGTTGATGCACGCTGAGCATCTGGAAGCAGCTTTGGGGGTGGGACCACATACGATCAGTGTTCCCCGCATTCGACCAGCCGATGACGTTAATCCTGATGATTTCAGCAATGCAATTTCTGATGAGATTTTTGCCAAAATTGTTACTGTTTTGCGTATTGCGGTACCATACACAGGTATGATTTTGTCAACCCGCGAATCGGAGATGACTCGTGAAAAAGTACTTGCGTTGGGTATATCGCAAATTAGTGGCGGCTCTCGCACAAGTGTTGGTGGATATGTTGAACCTGAAGCTGCAGAAGATAATTCGGCTCAGTTTGATGTTAACGACAAGAGAACTTTAGATGAGATTGTTAACTGGTTATTGAAATTAGGATATATTCCGAGCTTCTGTACAGCATGTTATAGAGAAGGACGCACCGGAGACCGTTTCATGAGTCTGGTAAAATCTGGACAAATAGCCAATTGCTGCCAACCTAATGCTTTGATGACTTTAAAGGAGTATTTGGAAGATTACGCTTCTAGCGATACAAAGTTAAAGGGCGAAGCTGTAATAGACAGAGAAATGCTGAACATAGCAAATGAAAAAATCAGAAAAATTGCAGCATTACGCTTGGAAGAAATAGCCACGGGAAAGAGAGATTTCCGGTTTTAACACTTAATGACTGTGTTTTTGCAGGTATTTTCTTAATTGTTTAGTTTTTATATGATATAATCAATAGCTATAGAATACATGTTAATTTTTGTTTAAGTTAGTTATGGGGTTTAGTATAAACCTAATTAAATAATTGAGATGCTATTTCTGGCAAACAGCAGTTTTCAGTGGTTAAAGGGGAAATTTTGTTGAAACTAAAGGAATATATGGGACCGGCTTATTTAACAATAGCGGCAAGTATCTGGGGCGGTATGTATGTAGTAAGTAAGGTTGTACTTGATATTATTCCTCCATTGGAGTTAGTGTGGCTGAGGTATTTAGTTGCCTTGGCTGCACTTATTTTGGTTGGACTTGCGACTGGGCAATCTTGGCGAATAAATAAACGGGACATACCATTGCTAGCTGGTATAGGTATTATTGGTTATTTTTTCTCTATTTGGGCGCAGTTTTTTGGCACAAAATATTCTTCAGCACAGATGGGGGCCGTTGTTACTTCAGCGACTCCTGCTTTTATGGTTCTTTTCGCTTATGCGATTTTAAATGAAAAAATTACTTTTAAGAAACTGATATCAGTGTTTTTAGCTACCATAGGTGTTTTGTTTGTTGTAGGTATTGGTGATGTAGACAAAGACTTCCAACTAGGCGGATTTGCTTTAGTATTTGCAGCTTTGTCGTGGGCATTGATGTCTGTACTTGTTAAAAAAGTTTCAAAAGAGTATTCACAGCTTGTTGTGACAACATATGCAATTTTGGCGGCCACGATTGTCATCACGCCATTTTCTATAAGCCAATTCAAATACGATGAGTTGTATATGCTGTTGCAGCCGACTGTTATTTTAGGCGTTTTATATATAGGCGTAGCAGCTACTGCGATTGCATTCCTTTTTTGGAATAAAGGAATGCAGCTTGTTGATGCTAGTCGTGGCGGCGTATATTTCTTTTTTCAGCCTTTAGTCGGAACATTTTTAGGATGGTTTTTCCTGGATGAACAGATTGGTTTGGGTTTTTGCGCGGGTGCATTTTTAATTTTAAGTGGTGTATTGCTGGCAATAAAATCAGAAAATCAGCAAGAAATTGCGAGTAAACAATTAAATTAATTTGTTTCCTTTGAAGATTAGTAAAACATAGCGTATAATATATACTAACTCATATTTTGGTAGATTAAATAAGGTTACAGCTTAAGGGACTGTCGCCTTTTTTAAAAAATTAATAATCTGTATTTGAGGGGGAGAAAGATGTTAAAAAGATCCAAAATTATTACTTCTTTTGCCATTGCTTCCGTTCTGGTCGCCAGTATGGTTGCTGGTTGTGGATCTAAAGCAGAAAAGGATATAAAAATAGGCATGGTATATGAATTGACCGGTAATACCGCTTCCTATGGAACATCGGCTGCTAATGGTGCAAAACTTGCTTTTAAAGAGATAAACGCAAACGGTGGTGTTTTGGGAAAACAGATTAAGATTGTTTCTGCTGATAATAAGGGGGAGCCTTCTGAGTCAGCAAATGCTATGTCCAAGGTAATCAGCCAGGATAAAGTTGTGGCTGTAACAGGCTTTACAGTAAGTTCCTGTGGAATTGCCGCCTCAGCAGTTGCAGAAGCTAGCAAGATTCCGTTTGTTGCAGCTGCAACAGTTAATCCAAAGGTAACCTTTGATGAAAGAACCGGCAAGGTAAAAGACTATACTTTCAGAGCATGTTTCATTGATTCCTTCCAAGGAACCGTTGGAGCTAATTTTGCTTTGAATGGATTAAAGGCTGGTAAAACTGCTATCATGACTGATAGTTCAAGCGATTACAGCAAAGGCTTAACAGAAATTTTCAGAAGCACTTACGTTAAGGCTGGTGGAAAAATTGTTGCCGAAGAGTCTTATTTGCAAAAAGATCAGGACTACAAGCCAATTTTGACTAAAATTAAAGCTCAAAATCCTGATTTGTTATATATCCCTGGTTATTATGAAGATGTTGGCAAAATCATCAAACAGGCTCGTGAGCTTGGTATGACAATTCCTGTTTTGGGTGCTGATGCCTGGGATTCTCCTGTATTGGTAGAAATGGGAGGAGCTCAACCTTTAAATAACACCTATTTCACGAATTTCTATTCCATTGAAGACAGAAATCCGGTGTCCAATGCTTTTGTTGAAGCATATAAGAAAGAATACGGCCAAACACCAGACTCAATGGCAGCTATGGGTTATGATGCTGCAAAATTGCTTGTTGACGCTATTAAGCGCGCTAATAGCACTGATGCCAATAAAATCAAGGAAGCCCTTGCTGCAACTAAGAATTTTAGCAGCGTAAGCGGTGAAATGAGCTTAAATGATAGGCATGATGCTGTCAGAGGTGTTGTCATCATTGAGTTGAAAAATGGTAAACAAGTCTACAAAGAAACAGTAAAACCATAAGAACATAGTTTTTGGTTATTTAGAATCATTAATGAGCCTGGCAATTTTGCCAGGCTCATTTTTTAATGGCGAAAATAAAATCAACAAATATAGCAGGAGTTTAATATATTGTATGGAAATAGCATAATTAAGAAATTGAATATTAAGAAAATACCAAAAATAATTAACGGAAGCGAGGAGATGCAAATGCCGGATAGAAAAGACATCTCTATTCCAATTGAAATTATAACTGCTGCGTCATTCCTTCTTATGGTGATAACTAATATCCTGGCAAATTTTCTTCCTATAAATGGCGTTAGAACGGGACAGATTTTGGATTTTTATCCTAACTTGTTTGCGCCTGCCGCTGTTACTTTTTCAATTTGGGGTTTAATTTACATGCTTTTGGCGGGGTACGTTTTTTATCAACTAGGGCTCTTTCAAGGTAAAAAAAATGTTGCGGAAGAGACTTTTTCTAATAAAATCAGACTGGCATTCATAATTTCCTCTTTTGCAAATTCCTTGTGGCTTGTAGCCTGGCATAATTTGCAGATAATAATTTCCATGTGGTTAATCGTAATAATATTTCTTTGCATAGGATATATTTTCCATATAATTAGCCAATATCATTTTTCTTTTGAGAAAAGCTTGTTTGTTAAGATACCGTTCAGTGTATATTTCGCCTGGATTACGGTTGCAATGATTGCTAATTTTGCAGTGCTTGCAGTAAGCAGGCAGTGGCATAATTTCGTTTTTGCGCAAAGTACCTGGACAATTATGCTGATTTTATTTGGTCTTGTTTTCGGTGCTTTTATAGTATACCGTTATAAGGATGCTGTTTACGGCATGGTTTTAATCTGGGCTTATTCAGGTATTCTAATTAGGCATATATCGGCTAACGATTTTAACCGTCAATATCCAGTGATTATTGTTACCCTAATAGGAAGCTTGGTGTTATTTATTTCGCTTGTGTGTTACGTTTTATTAACCAGTAAAAAAAATAGTACTGATTAATTTTATAAAAATACAAGGAGTTTACATGGGAACAGATGCTTTTATAAAAATAAAATTGCTGATTTTTAAAATACTGCTGCCCCTTTTTATTGCAGTAAATGTCGGTCTGTTGGCAACGAGCTACTATTTTTACAATGTTATTATGAGGTATAGTCATACGAATGCATATTCTGCTATTGATTATCTAAAGGAGGTTAAAGAGTTAGGCTATGATTATAGCAGCTTGAACGCAGCAGAAAAAGAACATGTAGATATCAAATCAAATTTCGGCTACAACTTAAAAGGCCTATTCATAGAAAATCCGATGGAAAGCAAAAACACAATTATCTTGGTTCATGGCATAGGTAGGGATAAAGAATGGAGTATTATGAAATATGGTCCTCTTTTTCTTAAAAATGGATTTAATGTTTTTGCCTATGACTCCAGGGATCACGGTAGAAGTGGCGGAAAGTATCCTACATATGGATTTTATGAAAGTGATGATTTGGAAAGATGCATAGCATATGTAAAAAATAGAAAAAAGAACGATGTAATTGGCATTCACGGAGAGTCCATGGGTGCTTCTGTCTTGATGATTTGGGCAGGTAAATATGATAATGATGGCGTTTCGTTTCTTATCGAAGATTGCGGATACTCAGATTTATATGACCTTTATTATGAACGCTTATCAGACTATCAGGTTCCGAAATTCATACGCCCTGTTATTTTATATTACACTAGTTTTTTTTGTAAAATATTTGCTGGCTTTAATTTAAGCGATGTTTCTCCAATTAAAAATATTGATAAGATTAATATACCTATATTGTTTATTCATGGTAATGAAGATAATTTCGTGATATCGGAAATGGCTAAAGATATGTTTAATAGAAAAATCGGTGTAAAAGAAATATATTTTGCACCTGGAGCTGGGCATGCAAAATCTATCAATATTGACGTGAACAGATACGAAAAAGTGACAGCAGATTTTTATGATGATTTTATCAGGAAATAAAGAACGGATTGTTCACACTTTAAAAATGGCAAAAGACAATAACAAGGAGGTGGTTTTGATGCGGTTTAAAAATAGAATTGATGCTGGAATTCAATTGGCAGAATTATTGCAGAAATATGCCAGTGATGATTTGGTTGTATATGCCTTGCCAAGGGGTGGCGTTCCTCTTGGTGTTGAAATAGCCAAAAAATTACAGGCACCTTTTGATTTAGTAATTACAAAGAAAATAGGGCATCCAGGAAACCCTGAGTATGCACTATGCGCAATTGCGGAGGATGGGGATCCGGTCTGCAACCAGGACGAAATAGGCTATATTGATAATCATTGGCTTCAAGAGGAAATTGACAGGGTTCGTGTTGAGATTAATAGACGCCGTGAAAAATACTTTGGAGAGATAACTCATCCTGATATTGCAGGCAAAACAGCAATTATTGTAGATGATGGTATTGCTACCGGATACACTATGTTTGCGGCTATCGATGAAATTAAAAAACGAAATCCGGGAAAAATTGTCGTAGCAATTCCTGTTACCCCTGAAGACACCGCAAGAGAGTTAAGAAAAATTACAGATGACTTGGTTTCAGTTGAAATTGACCCGTTCTATCTTGGTGCTGTAGGCGCATATTATGATGATTTTAGTCAAGTTGAGGATGAAGAGGTTATTTATCTCATAAAATCATTGAAAGAAAAAAGAGAGGATTAAAATGGATAAAATTGGCCAAGCGGAAAAAACAATATTTATTAATGACGGTGAAAAAATTATAGAAGGTTCGCTCACAGTTCCGGAAGGTGCCAATGGCATTGTTGTATTTGCTCATGGCAGCGGCAGCAGCAGGTACAGCATCCGTAATAATTATGTTGCCGCTGTAATTAGAAAGCATAATCTTGCCACCTTTCTTCTCGATTTGTTGACACCTGAGGAAGACGCTGATTATTCTAAAAGATTTGATATTGATTTATTGGCACATAGATTGTCTATTGCTACAAAGTGGCTCCAAAAACAACAAGATACCAAAAATCTCAAAATAGGATATTTTGGTGCCAGTACCGGTGCAGCTGCTGCCATTCAGAGTGCGGCTGGAAATATCAGCACAATAAAAGCAATCGTTTCACGTGGCGGAAGGCCTGATTTGGCGATGCCTTATCTTGAAAAAATATCTGCTCCTACCCTGTTCATTGTAGGAGGCAACGATGAAATTGTCATAGAATTAAATTCGGAAGCTTACAATAATCTGAAGTGTGATAAAAAATTTGAAATAGTAAAAGGAGCAACGCATCTTTTTGAAGAACCGGGTACGTTAGAGCAGGTAGCTATATTGGCAGAACAATGGTTTGATAAATATCTCGCAAGTTAAACCATAATTATAAAACATATTATTATTAAAAATGCAGCTGCTATGTAAATTAGCAGCTGCATTGCTTTAACGAGTTTTCTTTGTATATTTTTTCCTATTTTCATTCTGAGGGTTTGTCATGTTTGGTATGTCGTGATGTAGACGGCCTTCATTTTTGGGTTCTTTCAAATTCTGATGTTCTCTTAATTCGTCGCCTGGCTTGTAAGCAGTATCCGAAAGCGGAACAGAGTAGGAGGAGTGTTCATCTTGGGAAAACTCTCTTTCACCTATATAGGTTGGACATGAAAGCCATGCCAATCCATCTTTCGTGTCGGCCTCTACAAATAATAAATTAAGACCACAAAAACCACATTTTGCGTCAGTTAAATCATAAACAGTTGCATCTTTCAAAGGCTTAACGTGCTTTTTCGTTTTCATAATAACACCTCCTGAAATATCTGTTTCATCTTACATCTCTTACTAGTTATATAACAACATATTTTCAGAAAATTGTCAATATTCAATTGGGTAATCTAGTTATTATTTATTGGACATGAACTCCTTTCAGCAGTTATTCGTTTATGAAGTTCAATGTTCGATTCGTGCTTTGATGGAGGGAAAATGTTACCGCCGATGAACTCCCTGAGTATTGAATTAAATGGAAGTTGAGACAAATCTAATGGCTTAAAAAATGACAGAAGTCTCAAAAGACGCAACTGCGTAGCATAATGCGTACTGTCTGGCTTCACTTTTTTTAAGGCACATTCAGCAAAAGTTCTGAGCGCGTTCATTTCATAAAGAAGGCTTGAATTAAACATTACATCGCATTCTTCCTGATATTTAAAGATATGTTTATCTTCGCCGCGTCTTACACTGGGCCACTGTGATAAAGTTCTTTCTGGTGAAAGAGCTCTGAATTGATCATCTCGTACTATTCTGCGGATAAGTCTGACTTCTGTTGTTGGTGCTCTATTCATGTAATCGATATTCAGACCAAACAATGCACTCACGTAAATTTTAAAAAACACGCTTTTTGAAAGATTGGCTATCAAGGCAGGATTTAAGGCGTGAATACCTTCAATGACAAGAATTTCTGATGGTCCTAGGGTAAGGGTGCGTGTTTTTTTGGAGCGCATGCCGGAGACAAAATCGAAGATAGGGGTTTCAACGGTTTCACCTTTTATGAGATGCTCAAGATGTTTATCCAATAGATTGAGATCTAATGCTTCTAAAGTATCAAAATCATAATTGCCATCTTCATCCATAGGTGTTTGATCACGATCTAGAAAATAGTCATCAAGTGCTAATGGTACTGGTGTAAGACCATTTACTTTTAGTTGGGTAGAAAGCCTATGCGCAAATGTTGTTTTTCCGGAAGAAGAAGGACCAGCGATGAGAATTACGCGGACAGCCCTTCTTTCACGTAAAATCATATCTGCTATATCAGAAATTTCTTTTTCCTGTAAAGCTTCCGCAATACTTATTAATTCAAGATGGCGACCTTCAGTTATATAGCGATTAGCATCGCTTACGAGCTCAATGTTTATGTTTGTCAGCCATCGTTCAGATTTTGCATAAGTAGCAGCAAGTCTTTGCGGCATTGTAAAAGGACTGTTCATTTCTGATTCGTCTTTAATGAAGTCAACTACGTAGCCAGAAGAAAAAGGAATAATCCTAAATACGTCGACCATCGAACTCCTTGCATTGGCAGGGTGTACTGATTTGATAATAAGGCCGTCTACTTTGTAATGATAATAGCCATCTTTGTCTTCAACCAAATAAATGGGCATATCAGCCTGTATCCATTCTCGCAGCTTGCAATCAATTTGCCGGACTTCGCGTTCTGAGAGAACAGAGCCGGCAAGTTGGCAAAAGACCCCTTCCTGTATAGAGCAAACAGTTTCGAAGGTTTCACCAGGAAATAAGTCGTTAGTTACTTTTATAAGGCCCAATTTTACTGTTTGTCGGTCTTGGCGTAAATGTGTTTCAAGCATTTTAGCACCTTCATTTCTTTATCAGATATTTGCTAATTCTACGTTATGTTCGCAAAGTCCTTTATACAAGTTAGGATATATTATTGCCTTAAGAACTATGTTTATTATTAAATAAAAAGTATTTTTATAAATAAAACATGAATTGGGATTTTATAAGTTATAAAAGATGACACTTTGCAGTGGCTGGTATGTCTGTTTGTCAATATTACTGAAGGGTAAAAGCAATGAAAATTAATGCAAAGAGTATGTTGAAATTATTAGTTTTGCATTTTAATTAAATATTCTTGTAACTTGTAAAAAGTTATCAGACATAAAAATATTATCAGGAAAAATAATATGAGTTGATAAACGTTTAGACAATAATCGATACAATGTGCTATAATGTCCATGCTGTGTGGAATAATTTATGAACGAACGGGGGTTATTTCATGATTAATAAGGAACGTATTCTTGCTGAATTTTTTGAATTAGTCCAAATTACCTGTAATTCACGTCAGGAAAGAGAAATTGGTGATCTAATGAAAAAAAGATTGCAAGATCTTGGCGGTGAAGTAATTGAAGATGGAGCAGGAGCGATTATTGGCGGCAATTGCGGCAATATAATTGCTAATTTTAAAGGGACACTATCTGAGGCTCCAACTATAATGTTAGCAGCTCATTTAGACTGCGTTGTCCCCTGTATTGGTGTAAAACCAATTTTGAAAGATGGCGTAATTACTTCAGATGGTACAACAATTCTTGGTTCTGATGATAAGGCTGGGGTGGTGCCAATTTTAGAGGCATTACGCGTTTTGAAAGAGAATAATATTCCTCATGGAAATTTACAGATCGTATTTTCCGTATGTGAGGAAGGCGGCCTTCATGGCTCAAAAAATATTGACAGCAGTCTTTTGAAGGCTGATTTTGGTTATGAACTCGATTCTAGCGGTCGTCCTGGCAAGATTATTGTGACAGCGCCTGGGCAAAATAAAATCAACGTCAAAGTGCATGGCAAAACAGCACATGCTGGGTTGGCACCAGAAAAGGGCATTAATGCTATAAAAGCAGCTGGTAAAATTCTTGCTAATGTACCTCAAGGGCGTATTGATGATGAGACGACATGTAATATTGGTATAATTTCGGGAGGATTGGCAACCAATATCGTGCCGGATTTAGTTGAAATCAAGTGTGAAGCACGTAGTAGAAATCAAGGCAAATTGGATAAACTGACCAATGAAATGCGTCTTGCTTTTGAACAAGGTGCTAAGGAAAATGATGTGAAAGTTGATGTGGAAATAAGTAAGGCTTACAATTCTTACGTTATAGATCCGCAAAGTAAAGTCGTCATTGCTGCGAAAGAAGCAGCGGAACGTATTGGCCTTGAGGTAGACATTGCGGGCACTGGCGGCGGCAGCGATGCTAACCACTATAATAATTATGGCATTGTTTGCACAGCTCTTGGGGTCGGTATGCAGAATGTACATACTTGTGAGGAATTTATATACGAAGAAGATTTATATAAAACTTCTGAATGGTTATTGGAAATAATTAAAGGTGTTTCGCGGTAATTATCCTGATAATGTTAAATTGTATGCTATAAATATAAAGATGGGGGTACTCAAATGGGCTTAGTGATCTCATTGTTGATTACATTTTGGGTTGGATATTTAATTTATAAAAAGTATAAAGCACAGCCGGTTTTATTCTTAGGCGGCATGATTCTTATGTTTGCTGCGGTAATTCTAGGTTACGGTCAAATTTTGCCGCAGAAGGCAAGCACTGGGTTAGTATTGTTCGATGCTTTTGAATTTATCAGAGCAACTTTAAGTTCCAATGCTGCTAAGCTTGGACTGAACATTATGGCAGTTGGAGCTTTTGCAAAATATATGGACAAGATAGGAGCGTCACGCGCCTTGGTTCGTTTGACTATTAAACCATTGATGGCACTAAAATCTCCATATCTCGTATTATCTGGTACCTGGATTGTTGGCATGTGTATTGGGTTATGCATAAACAGCGCCTCTGGGTTGGCGATGCTTTTGATGGTAACTATGTTTCCTATTCTCGTTGGCTTGGGAGTGAGTCGACTAGCCGCTACAGCTGCAGTTGCTACAACTCTTTGCTTTGATTGGAGTCCAAGTGATACCGGCACAATTCTTTCTGCTGAGACCGCAGGTGTTGATCCTGTAATTTATTGGACTAACTACCAGGTACCAATAGTATTGGTCGCTTTTGTTGTTGTTGGCATTCTTCATTATTTGACTCAAAAATATATGGATAAACGTGACGGCCATATTGTAAAACCGGTCGAAGTTGAGAAAACTGATGCTGAAGAAGAAAATGCACCAGCTATTTATGCTATTTTACCTGTTATTCCGCTGGCGTTGATACTATCTTTTATTTCTTTGTGGATTGAATCCATAAAGGTTAATATTGTTAATGCTATGATTATTGGATTAAGTGTTGGCATGATTTTCGAATATGTTCGTTGGCGTGATGGCAAAAAAGTTTTTGCCGATGTTCAAGCTTTTTTTGATGGATTGGGAATGCAAATGGCCAATGTAATAACATTGATTGTTGCTGGTCAGACTTTTGCCAAAGGTTTGATGACCATGGGTACAATTGACTCAATTATCACTTCAAGCCATAACTGGGGTTTTGGACCGATGGGCATGATGATTGTTATGGTTGCAATTATTTCTGTTTCTGCTATTGTTATGGGCTCCGGCAATGCTCCATTCTTTGCTTTCGCTGCTTTGACACCTGCTGTTGCTGCAAAAATGGGAATAGCACCAGTATTGATGCTATTGCCAATGCATTTTGCAGCAAGCATTGCCCGCAATTGTTCCCCTATAACGGCAGTTATTGTTGTATCATCAGGTATGGGCGGTGTCTCACCTTTTGATTTAATTAAACGTACTGCAATACCAATGGCTGGTGCCATGTTGGTAAATATTGGTATGACTTTCTTTTATTACTACAGAGGCTAGTTATTCTGTTGGTTAAGGAGTTGATGCTGCAATGTTTATTTGTGATTGCCATTGCGATACGCTGACAGAGTTATACAAAAAATGTACAGCTCTTTATGAAAATGAACAGCACTTGGACATTAAACGAATTATTGCTAATGGCGGTGGTTTGCAATTTTGCGCAATTTTTATTCCTACTCATGAAATACGTCATTATGGTGGTTTGCGTTATACACTATGTTTGTTGGACAAATATAAACAAGAGATTACCAAAATGAAGGAATCAGGTGTAGACGTCTTCCAGGTTTTAAAAAAAGCAGATGTTGATGAAGTTTTAAAACATCAGGCGTCTACACTATTAGCAATTGAAGAGGGCGGAGCAATAGACGGAAGTCTGGAAGCGTTACGCATGTTGTATGAATTAGGTGTTCGCGCGATGACTTTGACCTGGAGCAACAGAAATGACATTGCTGATGGCATCAACGAAGAAGTAACCGGCGGCGGCTTGACTGTGTTTGGCCGTAGCGTAGTAGCTGAAATGAACCGACTCGGTATGCTGGTTGATGTGTCCCATATCTCAACAAAGAGTTTCTGGGATGTCATGCAGGCAACAACTAAACCAATTATTGCCACTCATTCTAATGCAAAGACACTTTGCTCACATCCGCGCAATCTGAATAATGAACAAATAAAGGCCATT
>JAAYVM010000158.1 GCA_012517145.1 Acholeplasmataceae bacterium | reverse complement strand
ATTTAATTTATTTCTTAAGAACTTTTACAGCTTTAAAATTTTCAGGACAGTTTCTTTCATCTTATTTTTTTCAATTTGCTCATTATGCAAAATGGGCTTTTGCTCCAACTCCGCAAGCGGTTTTGGAACTACAGTGCCGCTGACATCGGATAAAAGATGCAAAGCTGCAAAAGGATCTAAAGTCTTAGCAGAAGTATCGGGTTTAATCGCTTCCAAAACAGAAACATTAAATTTATAAGGACTAGCTGTGGACAATACAATACAATACTTTTCATCCGAAGAAAGCATTCTGTACTTTTCGCAGGCTCTCCACGCTACAGCAGTATGAGGGTCTAGCAAATAGTTCTTATCTCTGAAAACATTGCAAATCGTTTCTTTGGTTTCAATTTCGTCTACCCAGGTGCCAAAAAAGGTTTTCTGAATCTTTGCCAAAAACTTGCCGCCTACATCGTAAAAACCATCCTCTTTTAGTTCCTTCATCCAATTAGCAACTTTACTTGCGTCTTCTTCGGTAATCTGATAAAGAAGGCGTTCAAGATTGCTGGATATTAGAATATCCATAGATGGCGATATCGTCTTATGGAATTCACGGCGTCTGTCATACTTACCAGAATTCAAAAACACAGATAAAACATTGTTAGTATTGGAAGCACAAATCAAGCGGTGAACCGGTAATCCCATGCATTTTGCATAATAGCCAGCCAGAATGTCGCCGAAATTTCCTGTAGGTACAGAGAAATTTATTTCCTCACCAGCAACAATGTGACCTGCCTTAACAGCATCCGCATAGGCACTGAAATAATACACTATCTGTGGTGCTAAACGTCCCCAGTTGATAGAATTAGCAGAAGAAAAAGCGTAACCTTTCTCTTTCAACTCTTCCATCAAATTTTCGTCGGAAAAAATTTCTTTTACACCAGACTGAGCATCATCAAAATTGCCATGGACAGCAATAACATTAACATTGCTTCCTTGCTGTGTAATCATCTGGCGCTTTTGAATATCGCTTACACCATCATCTGGATAAAAAACTATAATCTGTGTGCCTTTAATATCGGCAAAACCTTCCAACGCCGCTTTGCCGGTATCACCAGATGTAGCAACCAATATAACTATGTTGTTTTGCTCGCCCGTTTTTTCAATAGCTTTCATTAAAAGGTGTGGCAATAATTGAAGGGCCATATCTTTAAAAGCTGAAGTAGGTCCATGCCACAATTCAAGCACAGCAATTTTGTCTTTAACCTGTTTCAATGGAGCGGCAAAGCCGCCAAACCTCTCTTCCGAATATGCAGCAGTAGTGCATGCCAGAAGTTCCTCTTCAGTATAATCCGTCAAAAAGAAAGATAGAATTTTAGCTGCGCGCTCAGCATAAGGCAATTCGCTCATTGCAACGATTTCGTCCAGTGTCAGCGTTGCAAACTTTTGTGGAACAAACAAACCACCGTCATCAGCCAAGCCACGTGTGATAGCATGTGCAGAACAAACCATATCAGTTTGACCACGAGTACTTGTATATAACATTGCCTACATACCTACTTTCTAATCATGTTAATAGCATTTCTATAATAGCATATAGCTCCTAAGACTGCAATAAATTAGAAGCGCTGGCTATTCTGCATAGTCAAAGGTGCAATCTTCGCTTTGGTTGCTGATTGGAGATCAGTAGGAGCAAGAATAATCTGTAATCCCCTCTGCCCTGCACTTATAGAAATTTCTTCCCAATTGCTTGCTGTTGCATCCAAAAACACAGGATAAGCCTTTTTCGCACCCATCGGAGAAACGCCGCCACGTATATATCCAGTAAGGGGCAAGACATCTTTTAGTGCAACAAGTTCAGCCCGCTTGT
>JAAYVM010000157.1 GCA_012517145.1 Acholeplasmataceae bacterium | reverse complement strand
CCTGAATTTATTCTATTCCTTTACATATTTACCCACAATCTTTTTAATAAATGGCATTATGATCATTACCACAGGGAGGGCAACAATAAAAGCCAGGCCCCATGACCTGAACCAGGCAGAAATAAATCCCTGATTATAGCCAAAATTTACTGAAACGCTGACAAAGGTTACAACCAGCGTCATTATAAGAACCATAATTGCGAGCGAAACTTTCATTTCATGCTTTTTAGGTATTTTCATAAGATTATGATTTATAGACTAATATTATTGATTATCAACCAGCCAGTGAACTAGTGTATGTTTCGTTGGAAGCTTGCCTTGTAACAAAAGCTTTCCATTAACTACCAATGCAGGTGTAAGCATTACCCCAAATTTCCAGAAATCATCGATGGTTGAAACCTTTTCTATATTAGCATTCAGATTATTTTCAGCAACCACCTCCCTGCACATATTCTCAAGTTTGATGCAGTTAGGGCAACCTGTCCCAAGCACTTTAATTTCAATCATCTATCTGTCATTTAAAATATTGAACCATATATCATCCCGGTAATCGTAGCCATTATAACCACAAGACTTACATAAACCACGGTTTTCTGAGTACCGATAACACCCCTTATAACAAGCATATTTGGCAATGAAAGTGACGGTCCGGCAAGCAGAAGTGCAAGTGCCGGTCCTTTGCCCATCCCTGAAGCAATTAATCCCTGAAGAATTGGCACCTCAGTCAATGTTGCAAAGTACATAAATGCACCCACAACTGAAGCAAAGAAGTTTGAAAATATTGAATTGCCTCCCACAAGTGCAGAGATCCACTCATTTGGTATTACCCCGTCAATGGTTTTACCGTCATGTGTTGATCCGAGCAGGAAACCTGCAGTAACAACACCAATGGCAAGCAAAGGGAGAATCTGCTTCGCGAAATCCCATGTGGCAATTGTCCATGCCTTGTTCTCCTCATCCACCTTATCAAGAATCGTGATGACACTCAATGCAATTATCCCGACAAGCATTGGAACCAGAGGTCTTAGTTTGCCGTTTTCAATAAGATTATTCGAAAGGATGACCGATACTATTGTAATGAGAAAAGCGCCCAGCACCCATTGCCATCTGATCTTAAGGATTTTAATAAGTGAATAGCCAAGCACAAGACTGAAGAAGCCTGTGATCCACCACTTATAATGCCAGATAGAATACCATGTACTTGTTGTATCTCCCTCTCCGGGTCTCCCCCAGTTGGCAAATACAAGGATAAGAACAAGTGTAAAAAAATGCAGTGAAGTCTGCCACATTGGTCTCTTTTCAGGAGGAGGAACAATATTCATCTGTTCTTCCTTCTTGGCTTTCTCCTCTTTGCGGTAAATAATTGCCATTATTGACCCGATAATTATACTGAATAAGACAGCCCCTATAGTGCGAGCTACTCCCATTTCAATGCCGAGTATCCGTGCAGTAAGTATAATTGCCAGAATATTTATAGCAGGTCCTGAATAAAGAAAAGCGATCGCCGGACCAAGGCCTGCTCCTCTTTTGTGAATACTTGAAAACAGAGGAAGGATTGTGCATGAACATACAGCCAGGATTGTCCCTGAAACGGCTGCCACAGTATATGCTACCCATTTCTTTGCCTGTGCTCCGAAATATTTAAGTACCGAAGCCTGGCTAACAAATACTGAAATCACTCCTGCTATGAAGAAGGCTGGAAGCAGGCATAGAATAACATGCTCCTGAGCATACCATTTTACCAGATCAAGTGTTGCTGCTATGGCAGTATTGAACCTGGCACTTTCGACAGGCAGGAAAAACGCAAAGGCAAATACAGCCGTAATCCAGAATAGTATCTTTAGTTCTTTTTTGAGTTCCATATTAATTTGAAAATTTGAAAATTTGAAAATTTGAAAATGGTTTATTAAGATACAATTTCGTATAATTACCAAAAAGGGATTTAAAAAATTACAAGTATACTCTTACTATATAATAGATTCCCACAGCAATAAAAAGCACAGCAATAATCCTTCTGAACCAGAGCTCAAAAGTTTTCATTTTGTTATATACAATACCAACTCCAGAAACAGTATAGGCAAGCAGCCATGCGATAATTATAACAGGAATTCCGGTTGCAACAGCAAAAACCAGTGGAAGGTAAAGTCCTGATGCACTTGCGACTGTCATCGGGACAAGCATGCCAAAGTATAATACTCCGCTATAGGGGCAGAATGCCAGGGCAAAAGCAAGACCCAGGAGAACAGCATCAAAATAGCTCCATCGTTTTTTATTCTGCATACCGGATGTCAGCCTGCTGAAGCCGGGGAATTTTATTTTTATGACATCGAGCATCAGTAACCCTATGATCAGCAACAGGGGTCCGATAAATTTTTCACCATACCGCTGAAAGAATCCGGAGAATTTCAACTGATCCACTCCGAAGAAAATAATCAATGCCAGCGCAGTGTAAGTTATTGCTCTTCCAAGAGTATAAAAAAGGCCGTTGAGAAATACCCTGTTACGGTCATCAATATCCTTGCTGATAAACCCTATTGCTGTAATGTTTGTAGCGAGCGGACATGGACTGATTGCAGTCATTAAACCAAGCAGCAATGCAGTGAGCCACGGCATTGTGCTGTTATCAAGTAAATTTGTCAGGAATTCCATAAAGTTACCTGATCATGAGGCCGGCTACCTTTTCGTTAATTATCTCTTTGAACTTCTCAGGTTTTGCGACTGCGTACAGGAACCCTTCGTTTGTGAGGTTAATTTT
>JAAYVM010000009.1 GCA_012517145.1 Acholeplasmataceae bacterium | reverse complement strand
GTACCAGCCTGTCTTCTGTCGCCGGAGACTAAAATTTCTTTGAAGCGTTCCAACGTTATTTTACCGTTACCAACTCTTACCATGGCACCGACCAGATTTCTCACCATATGATAAAGGAAACCATCTCCCTCAATGGTAAAACGCAGTTCTTGTTGACCTATCATGGTCCACTCAGCCTTGTAAATGTTCTTTATGGTCTTAACCGGTGCACTGCCGGCGGAGCGAAAAGCGGAAAAATCATGTTCACCGATTATAACATCTGCTGCCGCCTGCATCATAGACAGCTCTGGCATTTTTTTAAGTTGCCAGGAGTAATTGCGTTCAAAAGGATTTATTGTTTCTGTGATCAGTATACGATAAACATATCGTTTTGCTAGCGCGGAGTATCGCGCGTTAAAATCACCAGTAACCTCCTCTGCCTTCCAGACAACAATGTCCTCCGGCAAATAGCTTGACATGGCTTGCACTATTTTGTCAGTTGGTACTGTGCCTTCTGTTGCAAAAGAAATCACCTGTGCATGGGCATGGACACCTGTATCTGTCCTACCGGAAGCTGCAATTTTGATTTCTTCACCAAACAGCTTGCTGAGAGCCTTTTCTACAATCTGCTGAATGCCAACCGCATTCTTCTGACGCTGAAACCCATGATAATTGCTGCCGTCATAGGCAAGCGTAAGTTTCAGATAGCGCACGAAAAGCCACCCCATTTCAGAATTGCCATGGCAGCGATTAAAACAGCTATACTACAAGCTGCCATCATATCTCTTTGTTGATAGGCAAGTTCATGCATCCTTGTTCTGCCTTCGCCGCCGCGATAACAGCGTGCTTCCATCGCCACTGCCAATTCGTCGGCACGGCGAAAAGCACTGATGAACAACGGAACCAGTATTGGCAGCATATTTTTCGCCCTTCTGATAATATTGCCTGAAGCAAAATCAGCACCTCTAGCCGTCTGCGCTTTCATTATCCTGTCCGTTTCTTCCAATAGTGTCGGTATGAAACGCAGCGCGATGGTCATCATCATTGCCAGTTCATGTGCTGGCACACCGATTTTTTTAAAAGGCTTCAGAATGGCCTCGATGCCGTCAGTTAAAACAATAGGTGACGTAGTAAAAGTCAGTATAGAAGATATCATTAAGAGCAAGATCAGGCGAAGAGACATTTTAATACCCATAGCCAGACCGTCTTTGGTAACTGTAAGGTATTTCCAAGACCACAAAACTTCACCCTGACCAGTAAATACATGAATCCACAAGGTCAGCAAAATAATAATCCATAACGGCTTGATTGATTTTACTACCAAAAGAACAGGTAATCTTGAAAACGCAATTACCACAAAAAGAAATCCGATAACAGCCGCATAGGATAGGGAATCTGCAGCAAGGAAGACAGCAATGATATAAGCCAGTGCGGAAAGAATTTTAGTCCTTGGATCTAATTTATGAATAAAGGAATTACCAGGGTAGTATTGTCCGAGACTGATGTCTGCCAGCATCTACAACCACCCCTTTGCTAATTTAATTTGTCTGACAAGATCCTCTGTTTTCAATACATCATTACTTATATCCAGACCACGCTCACGCAGAATATCAGCCAATTTGATAGCCTGCGGCACGTCCACGCCTACTTCTTTTAAAGCTTCGCGATGATTTTGAAATACTTCAGCGCTATCGCCATCTATGACAATCTTGCCCTTTGCCATGACGAGCAGTCGTTTAGCATATTGTGCTGCTTCTTCCATGCTGTGTGTAACAAGGATAACCGCCATCTTTTTTGCTTGGTAAAGCTCATTTATTTCCCGGAAAATACTGTCCCGGGAACGCGGATCCAGACCAGCCGATGGCTCGTCGAGAATGAGATAATCCGGGTCCATCGCTATGACACCTGCTATCGCTACTCTGCGCATTTGGCCTCCTGACAATTGAAAAGGCGAGCGATTGGCAAATGTATCGTAATCCAGACCTACAAAACTCAAAGCGGCTCTTACTTGTTTCTCAACTTCTTCTTCGGATAAACCTTTGTTGCGAGGTCCGAATGCCACATCCTCGAAAATAGTCTCGGCGAAAATCTGGTGTTCCGGATATTGGAATACCATACCAACTCTGTTTCTGGACTTTTTTGCTTCCGTCCCTTTGCCGTTGATATCCACATCGTCAACAAAAACTTTACCTTGATCAGGATTAAGCAAGCCGTTAAGATGTTGCATCATCGTTGATTTACCGCTGCCTGTATGGCCGATGACAGCTACATATTCTCCCTTTTCTATTGTAAGCGTAACCTCTTTGATTGCCGTACGTTCATACGGCGTTTTTTTCATATAGGTATACGAAACATTGTCTAATCTTATTGACATAGTGCTTCTGCCAACTCCTCAGGGGTTATTGTTTTTTCTGGTATCCGGTGCCCACCTGCTCTTAATTCGGCTGCTACTTCAGCCGCTATCGGCACTTCGAGTCCCAATTCCTTTATCTTCTCAACTCTGCTGAAGACTTCTCCTGGTGTTCCTTGTAATGCTATTTTACCTTGTTTCATAACGATTATTTTATCTGCCATAAGAGCTTCTTCCATCTTATGAGTTATATAAACTACTGTAATATTTTTCTCTTTATTCAGCTTTTTGACAGTTGCAACTATTTCTTTACGACCCTTAGGATCAAGCATAGCTGTTGGTTCATCCAGAACTATACATTTAGGCAGCAACGCCAGAACACCAGCAATTGCTACGCGTTGTTTCTGTCCACCTGATAGCAAATGCGGAGCATGCTTAGCATATTCTGTCATATTAACTACGGCGAGTGCCGCTTCTACTCTTGGTCTTATTTCAGCCTGTGGCACACCGATATTTTCCGGTCCGAATGCAACGTCTTCTTCAACTATGGCAGCTACTATCTGGTTATCAGGATTCTGAAAAACCATACCAACGGTTTGTCTGATATCCCAAAGATTCTCTTCCAAACTTGAATCCAACCCGTTAATAAGACAGGTACCTTCCGTAGGACACAGTAACGCATTAAAATGTCTTGCCAGCGTAGACTTGCCGGAACCATTTGTACCTATAATGGCAACAAATTCACCTTGCTCAACGGACAGGTTTACCCCGTCCAAAGCTCTGATTTCCCTGTTCTGTGAATCGTAATATATATGGCTAAGATTTTCTACTTCAATTATCGGTTTCATCTATCTGAAACTCCCCGTACTTTCAATTATTTATGGCAAAACATCCTCAATTATTATATTATTAATATGTTTTAACGTCAACCTGCTGGTTATCTGTGGTTAACTTCTATTTTATTATATTGATGCTAAAACAAATTAGCAATTTTTTATAAAAAAATTGCAGAGACAAGAGTCTCTGCAATTTTAACCGTTGCTTATTAAACCAATTCCAAAATAGCCATTTCCGCTGCATCGCCACGACGGGGTCCGAGCTTGTAAATACGAGTGTAGCCGCCGTTTCTGTCAGTGTACTTCGGAGCAATTTCGTCAAAAAGCTTTTTAGTCGCTTCTTCATCCACGAGGAACGCAAGAACCTGACGACGGGAATGCAAGTCACCTTGTTTTGCCAAAGTAATCAATTTTGCAGCCAAGCCGCTGATTTCTTTCGCCTTTGTCGCAGTAGTTTCTATTCTCTCTTGTTTGAAGAAGGACGTCAAAATGCTGCGAAACAGAGCCTTACGGGCGCTGGAGTTGCGTCCTAATTTTCTATATGCCATTTGTTTCCGCCCCCTTCTATTCTTCTTCTGAATTCCGCAAACCTAAACCAAGATCAGCTAATTTTTTCTTAACTTCATCAAGGGATTTGCGTCCTAAGTTACGCACTTTCATCATATCTTCTTCGGATTTTTGAGTTAACTCTTCAACCGTATTGATACCTGCGCGTCTTAGGCAATTGTTAGAACGAACAGACAAATCAAGATCATCAATAGGTATCGGCGCTGGCCCCTTACCGGTTTCTGCAGCTGGTTCTTCCTGCTGTAAACCTTCCGGGACTTTAACTACAGGCGCTTGTGAGCCTTTACCGATCTCGAACAAGCGCAAATAGCCGATCATTATGCCAGAAGCCGCATTAACAGCTTCATCCGGCATAATGCTGCCATCAGTCCATACCTCAAGAGTGAGTTTATCATAATTCGTTACGTTACCAACGCGAGTGTCAGTAACGCCAAATTTAACTCTCGTAATAGGAGAGTAGATGGAATCTACAGGAATCAGGCCGATAGGTTGATCCTGTTTCTTGTTTTTGTCGCCAGGAACATATCCTTGACCTTTCTCCACGTGAATTTCCATGTTGAAAGTAGCATCATCGTCTAAAGTAGCAATGTGCAATTCCGGATTCAAAATTTCGATATCGGCATCATGAATGATGTCGCCTGCAGTAACTTCTTGCTCGCCGCTGGCTTCAATTCGAATTATTGTCGGTTCATTGCCGTGCATTTTCAGGCAAAGCGCTTTTATGTTGAGAATAATATCCGCAACATCTTCCCTTACGCCAGGAACAGTTGAGAATTCATGCAGTACGCCGTCAATCTTGACGGCAGTAACTGCAGCTCCAGGCAAAGAAGAGAGAAGTACGCGACGCAAACTATTCCCTAATGTAATGCCATAACCACGTTCAAGTGGTTCCCAAACAAATTTACCATAACGGCCATCATCACTAATGTCAGATGTAACCAATTTAGGATTTTCAATTTCTATCATGCGGAAAGCCTCCTCTTTGGCGTATTACCACAATACGCGTTATATTTGGTGGCAGATGGTCCATTATTTAGAGTACAACTCAACAATAAGATGCTCAGCAATAGGCACATCAATTTCCTCACGAGTCGGGAAACGGTCAATCTTACCGCAAAGATTTTGAGCATCAAGAACCATCCATGCTGGAACGGTTTTCGTAGCCAAAGTTTCAGCCATACCCTTGAAATACTCCTTGCCGCGGCTGTTTTCCATAACGGAAACAACATCGCCTGCTTTTACCAATGCGGAAGGAATGTCCAAACGTTTGCCATTGACGGCAATGTGACCATGGGTAACGATTTGACGAGCTTGGCTACGGCTTTCAGCCAGGCCAAGACGGTAAACAACGTTATCCAGTCTTCTTTCCAACATAATCAGTAAGTTTTCACCGGTAATACCTTTTTGTTTTTCGGCGCGTTCAAAGCAATTATGGAATTGACGTTCCAAAATGCCGTAAATACGACGAGCTTTTTGTTTTTCACGT
The DNA here is from genome assembly GCA_012517145.1 of Acholeplasmataceae bacterium. Lineage (GTDB taxonomy): Bacteria > Bacillota > Negativicutes > Acidaminococcales > Acidaminococcaceae > RZYP01. Next base: position 13,639 of record JAAYVM010000009.1, on the reverse strand, counting down.
AACTGAATACCATATTCAGATACTTTTTTACGTGCTTGTCCGTGTTGGCCCGGTGCATATGCACGAACCGCGAAAGCACATTTATCACTGTAACATCTGTCGCCTTTCAGGAATAATTTTACGCCTTCACGACGGCATTGACGGCATACAGCCTCAGTATATCTTGCCATTTATTGGTTACACCTCCCTGTAATTATACTCTTCTACGTTTTGGCGGACGGCAGCCATTATGTGGAATTGGAGTAACGTCTTTAATAGCGTTTACTTCAAGTCCGGCAGCCTGCAAGGAACGAATTGCAGCCTCACGACCACCACCAGGACCTTTTACGAATACTTCAACTACTTTTAAACCATGTTCCATTGCAGCTTTAGCAGCTTGTTCAGCAGCCATTTGAGCAGCAAACGGAGTGCTTTTGCGTGAACCGCGGAAACCCAAGCCGCCGGCGCTAGCCCAGCTCAATACATTACCACGAGTATCAGCAATAGTAACGATGGTGTTATTGAAAGTGGAGCGAATATGAGCTACTCCAGTTTCTATATTTTTGCGTTCTTTCCGTTTAGTACGGACAACTTTTTTTGCAGCAACCACTCGTCTATCCCTCCTTACAGATTATTTCTTTTTACCTGAAACACTACGTTTTGGTCCCTTACGGGTACGAGCATTATTTTTGGTATTTTGACCGCGTACAGGAAGTCCCATACGATGTCTTCTGCCACGATAGCAGCCGATTTCAACTAATCTCTTTATGTTGAGGGATTCCTCACGACGGAGGTCACCTTCTACCTTGTAATCATTGTCAAGGGTTTCGCGGAGTTTTGATACCTCATCTTCGGTAAGATCCCGAACACGGGTATCAGGATTGATTCCAGTTTTAACAAGAATCTCGCGAGCCAAAGTCAATCCAATGCCATAAATGTACGGCAGTGCATACTCAATGCGCTTGTCTCTTGGTAAATCGACACCAGCGATACGTGCCATTAACAATACACCTCCTTCTTATCCTTGTTTTTGTTTATGTTTAGGGTTTTCGCAAATTACCATTACGTGACCTTTACGTTTAATAACTTTGCATTTTTCACATATTGGTTTTACAGATTGTCTGACTTTCATATTAATAAACCTCCTCTTGCCTGTCTTGGTTATTTGAAACGATACGTAATTCGTCCACGATTTAGATCATATGGAGTAAGTTCCACTGTCACCCTGTCGCCAGGCAAAATTTTGATGAAATTCATGCGTATCTTACCAGATATGTGTGCGAGAATCACATGACCGTTCTCCAATTTTACTTGAAACATGGCATTGGGCAGAGATTCTAAAATTGTGCCTTCAACCTCAATTACATCCTGTTTTGACACAGATATTGACCTCCTTGTCAGTTAGGCTTCAAAGCCTGAAATATTATAAAGTGTAACTTCCCGTCAGGCAAGTCTTGTCAGTATTTCCGGACCGTCCGGCATAATCGCTACAGTGTGCTCGAAATGAGCCGATGGTTTCCCATCTCTAGTAACGACCGTCCAACCGTCATCCGTGCTTTTTACTGCTCGTGTTCCCAAATTAATCATTGGTTCGATAGCTAACACCATGCCCGCTTTTAAAACAGGCCCTCTGTCAGCAAAACCAAAATTGGGAACTTCCGGCTCTTCATGCATTGATCGGCCAATACCGTGTCCGACATATTCGCGAACGACTCCGAATCCTGCTTTTTCGGCATAAGTCTGAACAGCATGGGAAATTGCTCCAACTTTATTACCAGCAACCGCTTGTTCAATACCCTTATAAAGGGCATTGCGCGTTTCTTCAATCAGCCTCGCAATTTCCGGGGAAACATTCCCTACCGGAATGGTAATCGCGGAATCGCCGTTAAAACCGTCAATTTCCGCACCACAATCAACACTAACGATATCACCTTCCGCAAGTTTGCGGGAACCGGGAATTCCGTGTACAACTTCACAGTTAACAGATACACAGATGTTAGCAGGGAAACCATACAGGCCTTTGAAAGCAGGTCTTGCGCCATGCTCTATTATGGTCCTTCTGGCTACTTCGTCCAGCTCCTGTGTAGTAATTCCAGGTTCTACCACCTTGCCGACTGCATCCAACGCCAAAGCTACGATCCTGCCAGCTTCGCGCATGCAGCGTATTTCACGTTCGGACTTCAAAAGAATCATTACTTGCCGCCTTCGAGACTTTCTTTAACATCAGCGTATACTTTGTCAATAGCTTGCAGACCATTGATTTCTTTATAAACACCTTGTTTTTTGTAGTACTCAATAAGAGGGGCAGTCTGGCTATGATAAACTTCCAAGCGTTTTTTCACAGTTTCTTCTTTATCATCGTCGCGTTGATACAACGCACCGCCGCATTTATCACACATAGCTTCAACTTTGCTAGGGTTGTATTCAACGTGGTAAGTAGCGCCACAAGTTTTGCATATGCGTCTGCCTGTAACCCTGCCAACCAGTTCAGCATCTGGAACTACTATGTTAACCACACCGTTCATTTTAATGCCCAGGTCGGTTAATATTCCATCAAGAGCAATTGCCTGCTCTTCTGTTCTTGGAAATCCATCCAAGATAAAACCTTTGGAACATTCCGGATTTGCCAAGCTCTCTCTTACGATACCAATGGTAACGCTATCAGGAACAAGGGTACCGGCGTCCATATATTTTTTTGCTTCTTTTCCGAGTTCTGTACCTTTTTTCACAGCAGCGCGGAACATATCTCCCGTTGAAATATGCGGGATTTGATATTCAGCAATGAGTCTTTCTGCTTGAGTGCCTTTACCAGCGCCCGGAGGTCCCATTAAAAGAATGTACATATTTGTCATCCTCCTATTTCATGAAGCCTTGATAGTGCCGCATCAAAATCAGCGATTCTATCTGCTTCATAGTATCCAGCGCAACACCGACCACGATCAAGAGTGCCGTGCCGCCAAAATAGACACCTTCAATACCGGTTGTCCACACAATGACGTTTGGCATAATCGCGATCAGTGCCAGAAAAACCGCACCTGCCATTGTAATTCTGGACATTATTTTGTCCAGATAATCAGTGGTAGGCTTGCCTGGCCTTAAACCAGGGATAAAACCACCATATTTCTTAATATTGTCTGACATATCTCCGATGTTCATGCTTACAGCTGTGTAGAAATATGTAAAGAAGACTATCATTAAGAGATAAAGCGTTGTCTGCAGTGGTGTACCCCAAGCAAACCAGCCAGCAACTGTTTTGATCCAAGGAACATCTATAAACTGAGCGATTGTAACCGGGAACATCAGTACTGATGAAGCAAAGATAATTGGTATAACGCCTGCCTGATTAACTTTCAGCGGTATATAGCTCGTGTGACCGCCGTACATTTTGCGGCCAACGACTCTTTTAGCATATTGAACAGGTACTTTGCGGATTCCCTGTGTAATTGCCGCAACAAAAACAATCATAACGATCGCAAGAATTGCAAACAGGATAACGCTCAAAACACTTATTGTGCCAGCCTTTAGATAGTTGAAAATGACAGCCATGCCATCCGGCAGGCGGGAAACGATACCGGCAAAGATTATCAAGGAGATACCATTGCCAATACCTTTTGCAGTGATTTGTTCACCAATCCACATCAGGAAAACAGTTCCTGCTGTCAAAGTAATCGCTATCATCAAAATCGACCCAACACCAGGATCATTAATAGCTACACGCAGGCCGAAAGCCATGCCGATTGCCTGAATGAATCCTAGTACAACTGTGCCGTAACGAGTCAGTTTGTTAATCTTTTTACGACCCTCTTCGCCTTCTTTGTGCCAACGTTCGAGCGTCGGTACGACAACCTGCAAAAGCTGCAGAATAATAGAAGCGTTGATATATGGAGTAATGCTCATGGCAAAGATTGAGAATTTGCTCAAGGCGCCGCCCGAAAACATATCCAGTAATCCGAATAAGTTTCCGCTCGTAAACAGCTGTTCAATCATCGCTGCGTTAACACCAGGAACAGGGATATGTGTTCCAGCCCTAAAAACTATGAACATGGCCAACGTAAAAACTACCTTTTGCCTGAGTTCCGTAATTTTAGCAATATTTGAAAGGGCTGATAACACTTAGATCACCTCTACTTTTCCGCCGGCTGCAATAATTTTTTCTTCTGCAGTCTTGCTGAAACCCATAGCTTGAACGGTAAGAGCCTTTGTCAGCTCGCCGTTGCCAAGAATACGAACGCCATCGCGTATATTTTTTACTATGCCGGTCTCAATAAGTAATACAGGATCAACTACTGTACCGTCTTCAAAGCAATTTAAACTTTCAACATTTACTTCAGCGTAATCTACGCCAAATTTATTGTAGAATCCACGTTTTGGAAGACGTAGATATAACGGTTTTTGACCGCCTTCAAAACCCGGACGTTTTACACCGCCTGAACGGGATTTTTGTCCTTTTTGGCCTTTGCCTGATGTTTTTCCGAGACCGGAACCAAGACCGCGTCCTACACGGACAGCAGCTTTCTTAGAACCAGGAGCCGGTGATAATTCATGCAAATTCATTTGCGGCACCTCCTTGTCTTAAGCTTCAACTTTTTCTACTTTCACGAGATGTTCAACTTTGTGAATCATGCCGCGAATAGTAGGGGTATCGTTTTTCACGACACTTGTACCAATTTTGCCCAACCCCAAAGCCTTTACGGTAGCGCGTTGATCCTGCGGATATCCGATCAGACTACGGGTTAGCGTGACTTTAATTTGTTCCATCATGCTTCCTCCTTAGCCTAATAATTCTTCCACAGTTTTGCCGCGCAATGCTGCTACAGATGCTGCGCTCTTCAAAGAAGTTAATCCTTGAATGGTTGCACGTACAACATTGTTCGGGTTTGAAGAACCTTGAGATTTAGTTAAAATATCGCGTACACCTGCTAATTCAAGCACTGCACGAACAGGGCCGCCGGCAATAACGCCGGTACATTCTGCTGCCGGTTTCAGGAAAACACGGCCGGCACCAAATACACCAATAATTTCATGAGGAATGGTAGTACCAACCAAAGGAACGCTTACAAGATTTTTCTTTGCATCTTCAACGCCTTTGCGGATAGCTTCCGGTACTTCGGCAGCTTTACCCAGGCCCATACCTACATGACCATTTTCATCACCAACCACAACGAGTGCGGAGAAGGAGAAACGACGTCCGCCTTTTACGACTTTAGCAACGCGGTTGATAAATACGACTTTTTCTTTTAAGTCGGATTCTTGTTTTTCGAAATTCGCCACTATTATTCCTCCTTCTGTTAGAATTCAAGACCAGCTTCACGAGCTGCTGTAGCAAGTGCTGCTACGCGGCCGTGATAAAGGTAGCCGCCACGATCAAATACTACTACTTTAATACCTTTTTCCAAGGCTTTTTTAGCGATTGCTTCACCAACAGCTTTTGCTGCTTCAATGTTGCCGCCATAGTTTTCTTTAATATTTTTTTCAACGGTGCTGGCAGAAACAAGTGTTTCACCAGTAACATCATTGATTATTTGTGCATAAATATTGCTGAGGCTGCGATATACGTTCAAACGCGGCTTTTCTGCTGTACCAAAAATATTTTTGCGGGAACGGAAATGACGTTTTTGACGTTTCTCGTTTTTATCTACTCTATTAAGCAAGAGTTTCACTCCCTTCCTTTAGAAATTACTTCTTGCCTTTAGCGCCGGCTTTACCAGCCTTACGACGTACAACTTCACCTTCATAACGGATGCCTTTACCTTTGTAAGGTTCAGGTGGACGAAGTGTACGAATATCAGCTGCAACCGCGCCAACAGTCTCTTTATTTGCGCCCTTAACAACGATTTTGTTAGGAGCTGGAACCTCAAAAGTGATTCCTGCAGGTGGTTCCTTAACTACCGGGTGTGAGAAACCCAGGGTAAAGTTAATGTTTTCTCCCTGTTTAGCCGCACGGTAACCAACACCGTTGATTTCCAATGTTTTGGCAAAACCGTCGGTAACACCAATAACCATGTTGTTGATCAGTGTTCTGGACAGACCGTGCATAGCACGATGTTCTTTGTCATCGCTTGGACGCTCAACAGTCAGATGACCGTCTTCAAGTTTGAGGATCATATCTTTGTTGATTTGACGAGTAAGCTCGCCTTTTGGTCCTTTAACAGTAACCAGATTGTTTTCTATTGTAACTGTAACATTAGCTGGAACAGTAATAGGTAATTTACCAATTCTTGACACTTATGAGCACCTCCTATCTTTTAGAAGTCATTACCAAACGTAAGCGATTACTTCTCCACCAAGGCCAGCTTTGCGTGCTGCTTTATCAGTCATCATACCTTGTGATGTGGATACTATCGCAATACCCAATCCACCAAGGACTCTGGGTAACTGATCTTTTTGAGAGTAAACTCTCAAGCCTGGTTTGGAAATACGTTTAATACCGGAAATAACTTTTTCGCGGTTAGCGCCGTATTTCAGGCTGACGCGGATAACGTTCTGTTTGTTATCAGCAAGAACTTCGAAATCTTTTATGAAACCCTCGCTCTTCAAGATCTCAGCAATAGCGACTTTAATCTTTGAGCTTGGGATCTCAACTTTATCGTGATGAACCGAATTTGCATTACGAATACGTGTAAGCATATCGGCAATTGGGTCAGTCATAACCATACTTAAATACCCTCCTTCCTGTCTGCTGCGATTACCAGCTAGCTTTGGTTACTCCCGGAATAGCGCCTTTGTAGCTATATTCACGGAAGCAGATACGGCAAAGACCGAATTTACGCATGTAGCCATGTGGTCTACCGCAGATTTTGCAGCGATTATAGCGACGCACTTTAAATTTCGGCTCATTCTTCCATTTTTCAATCAGGGCTGTTTTAGCCAAGGGATTCCCTCCTCACTTATGCGCTGAACGGCATTCCGAGGAGCCTCAATAATTCTCTTGCTTCCTCGTCAGTCTTCGCTTTTGTAACAATGATAATATCCATTCCACGTACTTTATCTACTTTGTCATATTCAATTTCCGGGAAAATCAATTGTTCTTTCATTCCGATTGCATAGTTGCCGCGACCATCAAAAGCCGTTGGGCTCACGCCACGGAAGTCACGTACACGCGGCAATGCAATGTTCATGAGTTTATCAAGGAAGTAATACATACGGTCGCCACGAAGGGTAACTTTAGTACCAAGCGGCATACCTTGACGCACTTTGAAAGCTGCAATAGATTTTTTAGCTTTGGTAATAACCGGCTTTTGACCGGAAATCAAAGTTAAATCGGCAACAGCTGCATCAAGTGCTTTGCTGTTTGCAATAGCATCGCCGACTCCCATGTTTATGACAACTTTTTCAACTTTAGGGATCTCGTTAACATTTTTATAATTGAATTTGTCCATCATACCTTTGACTGCCTCGGACAAATATTTTTCTTGCAATCTAGTATTTGCCATTCATAATCCTCCTTTCCCGGATTTATTTATCGATCACTTCACCGCATTTTTTGCAGGTTCTTGCGAAACCACCTGCGACAGCGGTTTTTGAAATACGAGTAGCTTTTTTGCAAGCTGGACATACCAACATGACTTTGGAAGCGGAAATAGCTGCTTCCTTAACAACGATACCGCCTTGTGGATTAGCTTGGGAAGGTTTGGTATGACGCTTTACTTTGTTTACGCCAGCAACGACAACTTTAGCCTTTTTAGGCAAAGCCTCGACAATCTTGCCTTCCTTACCTTTGTCCTTACCGGACAGAACAAGTACTGTATCGCCTTTCTTTACGTGCAATTTTTCAGCAGTAGCCATGTCAGAAACACCTCCTTCTAGTGCGTAATTTTTTTCGTATTATAGCACTTCCGGTGCCAATGATACTATTTTCATATAGTCTTTATCGCGCAATTCACGAGCAACTGGTCCAAAGATACGAGTGCCGCGAGGGCTCTTGTCGTCTTTGATTACAACTGCAGCGTTTTCATCAAAGCGGATGTAAGAACCATCTGGACGACGTACACCTTTACGGGTACGTACAACAACGGCTTTAACTACCTCGCCTTTTTTTACAACGCCACCGGGTGATGCATCTTTAACTGCACAAACAATAACATCACCGATATTAGCATATTTGCGGTAAGAACCGCCTAATACTCGAATACACATAACTTTCTTAGCGCCAGTATTATCACCAACATTAAGAATTGTTTGTTGTTGTATCATGGTTTTCCCTCCCTTGCTAATTTATCTGGAATAAGTTAGCAATTTTAATTATTTTGCACGCTCTAAGATCTGAACAACTCTCCAGCATTTATCCTTGGATAATGGGCGGGTTTGCACAATTTGCACAGTGTCGCCAATATGTGCTTCGTTATTTTCGTCATGAGCTTTAAATTTAACAGTATGTTTTACACCTTTTTGATAAAGGGGATGCTGTACAAAACGTTCAATGGCAACTACTACAGTCTTGTCCATTTTGTCGCTAACCACTTTGCCTGTGCGAGTAGCACGTAAATTTCTCTGTTCGGTCACGAGACGATTCCTCCTTCATTTAGACTAAAAACACACTCAGGCTTTCAATTCGCGTTGACGCTGAATGGTCTTAATACGAGCAATAGACTTCTTTACTTCCCTGATTTTCATCGGGTTTTCCAATTGTCCAGTTGCCATTTGAAAACGCAGATTGAAGAGTTCATCTTTCAAACCAGCTATTTTAGTTTCTAATTCAGCTGAGGTCATTTCTATAATTTCTTTTGTTTTCATTAAGCTTCACCACCCACTCCATTTTGTTGTGCAGCGATTTCGGCTTCCAATTGAGCTTTGGTAACAAATCTGGTTTTGATAGGCAGCTTGTGGCTGGCGAGACGCATAGCTTCTTTAGCTACTTCTTCGCTAACGCCGTTCATTTCGAACAAAACGCGACCTGGTTTTACAACTGCTACCCAATACTCTGGGGAACCTTTACCACTACCCATGCGGGTTTCAGCCGGTTTAGCCGTAATAGGCTTGTCCGGGAAAATTTGAATCCATACTTGACCGCCACGTTTGATGTAACGAGTCATTGCGATACGAGCTGCTTCGATTTGGCGGTTGGTTACCCAAGCCGGCTCCAAAGCTACCAGACCGAATTCGCCATGGGCAATCTTGTTACCACGCATAGCACGACCGGTCATACGACCTCTATGTTGTTTACGATGTTTTACTCTCTTCGGTAATAACATTAGTTTACGCCCCCTTCTTGCGGAGCAGCAGGTGCTACAACTTTGCTTTCAGGAAGAACTTCACCTTTGTAAATCCATACTTTTACGCCGATACGGCCGTAAGTTGTATGAGCTTCAGCAGTTCCGTAATCAATGTCAGCACGCAAGGTGTGAAGAGGAATGCTGCCTTCACGATAGCTTTCGCTACGGGCAATTTCAGCACCGCCGAGACGGCCGCCTACTTGAACTTTAATTCCTTTTGCGCCCATGCGCATTGTGCGACCAACGCATTGTTTCATTGCACGGCGGAAAGCTATACGGCGTTCCAACTGATTAGCAATGTTTTCTGCAACCAGTGTTGCATCCATATCAGGAGTTTTCACCTCAATGATATTAATGTCGATAACACTGTCGGTCATTTTTTTCAAATCGTTTTTCAATAATTCGATGTTGCTGCCCTGACGGCCAATAACCATGCCCGGTTTAGCAGTATGAATAGAAATGCGAGCTCTGTTAGAAGCACGTTCTATTTCAACACGGGAAATTCCCGACAAGAATAATTTTTCTTTGATGAACTCACGAATTTTAATGTCTTCCAATAAAAATTTCTCATAATCTTTGTCAGCGAACCATTTGGAATCCCAAGTTTTGATTACACCAACGCGAAGACCATGTGGATGTACTTTTTGACCCACTATCGTTTCCCTCCTTCTTTTCGGGATATTATTTTTCTGCTACCGCAACGGTAACATGACTGGAACGTTTCAAAATTTTGAATGCCTGTCCACGAGAACGTGGATGGACTCTTTTCAATGTCGGACCTTGATCAACAAACGCACTCGATACGATAAGGTTGTCGACGTTCATATCATAATTATGTTCTGCATTAGCAACTGCGGAATGCAACACTTTTTCGATAACCTCAGAACCAACCTTCGGGGTATGTTTGAGGATCGCGAATGCTTCACCCACAGATTTCCCGCGGATAAGGTCAATTACGATACGCAATTTGCGCGGCGCAATACGAACATATCTAGCAATAGCTTTAGCTTCCATCGTGTATGTGCCCCCTTTCCCCTTATTTTAACGAAGTCGTTTTATCGGCATGGCCTTTGTAAGTACGCGTAGGAGCAAACTCTCCAAGCTTGTGGCCTACCATGTCTTCCGTAATGAACACTGGTACATGTTTGCGTCCGTCATGAACGGCAATTGTGTGACCAAGGAAATCCGGAAGAATAGTAGAACTACGAGACCAAGTTTTTACGACTTTTTTATCGCTAGCAGCATTGAGCGCTTCAATTTTTTTCTGAAGACTTGGGTGGACATAAGGTCCTTTTTTAACTGATCTGGACACTATGTTGGCCTCCTTTCTTTATCCTGTTATTTCGTTCTACGTTTAATGATTAATTTAGAAGAAGCTTTTTTAACCTTACGGGTACGAGTACCAAATGCACATTTACCCCAAGGAGTAACAGGACGTTTACGACCAACAGGAGAATGACCTTCACCACCACCATGTGGATGGTCGTTAGGATTCATAACAACGCCGCGGTTTGCCGGGCGAATACCAAGCCAACGAGAACGACCTGCTTTACCGATAGTGATATTTTCAGCATCGATATTACCAACTTGACCGATAGTAGCGCGGCAATTGATATGCACTTTGCGGATTTCGCTGGAAGGCATACGCAGAAGAGCATAGTCGCCTTCTTTAGCCATCAATTGTGCGGAAGTACCGGCGGAACGAACCAATTGGCCACCTTTGCCGATTTTCAGTTCAACATTATGAACCATGGTACCAAGTGGAATATTTTTCAGCGGCAGGCAGTTACCGATTTTAATATCGGAGTCTGGACCACTTACTACTGTATCACCAACTTTAAGATCAAGAGGTGCCAGGATATAACGTTTTTCACCATCAACATAATTCAAAAGGGCGATACGTGCATTACGATTTGGATCGTATTCAATCGTAGCTACTTTTGCAGGAATGGCATCTTTGGTGCGTTTGAAATCAATAATACGATATTGTCTTTTGTGTCCGCCGCCTTGATGACGAACGGTCATTTTACCTGTATTGTTACGGCCTGCATGTTTTTGTAGTTTTTCTACAAGTGCACGATGCGGCTTGCTTGCGGTAATCTCTTCGAAGGCTGACACTGTGATAAAGCGTCTCGAAGGAGAATACGGGTTAAAGCTTTTAATAGCCATTTTTTTACCTCCTTAGTACGAAAATTACATTCCTTCGAAAATTGGAATTGTCTGACCTTCAGCAAGTTTAACAATTGCTTTTTTGTAATCGGAACGTCTGCCAACGTTTTTGCCCATTCTTTTGGTTTTACCAAATACACGAATGGTGTTAACATTAACAACTTTAACTTTAAAGATTTCTTCAACAGCTTGGCGAATTTCAACTTTGTTGGCGCCAAGAGCTACTTTAAAAGTATATTTATTGTCTTGCATCATTGCAGAAGTTTTTTCTGTGATGAGCGGACGAAGTAAAATATCGCGAGGGTTAGCAGCCATTATGCGAGCACCTCCTCAATTTTTGCTACTGCATCTTTAGCAAGAAATACTTTGTTGTGATGAAGTAAGTCAAAAACATTCAGACAGCCATTGGAAAGGGATTTAACTTTCGGCAGGTTGCGAGAAGATTTCTCCACATTTTCATCAATGCCCTCTGTAATGATAAGAGCTTTTTTATCAGCAGCTTCAAAACTATTCAGCATTTCAACAACGCTTTTTGTTTTTGGTGCTTCAAAGGTCAAGCCCTCCACAATTACTAATTCGCCAGCAGCAACCTTTGCGGAGAGTGCACAACGAATAGCAAGTCTACGAGCTTTACGCGGCATGCTTTTTGCATGGCTGCGTGGTTGTGGTCCGAAAACGGTACCACCGCCAACCCACAATGGGGAACGGATGGAACCAGAACGTGCATGGCCTGTACCTTTTTGTTTCCAAGGTTTACGGCCGCCGCCGCGTACCATACCACGAGTTTTAGTAGCATGAGTACCAAGGCGTTCGTTAGCTTGTTGCATAACGACTGCTTGATGAACTACAGCTTCGTTCATTTCTACGCCAAAAACGTAGTCCATTAATTCTATTTCTTCACCGGTCTTTTCACCGGCAATATTATATACTGATAACTTCGGCATTTAAGCATCCTCCTTTCTTTCGCTTGCTCTTACTTACCTGGTTTTACTGTTTCTCTCAAAACCACAAAAGAACCAGCAGCTCCTGGAATAGAGCCTTTAACCAAAATAAGATTGCGGTCAGTGTCAACCTTTGCAACGGTCAAACGTTGCACGGTTACTTTTGCATTACCCATACGGCCAGGTAATTTTTTACCTTTGATTACACGACCGCCAGGACCGGAATGCATTGGTCCCATAGAACCAGGTTCACGATGGGACTTAGAACCATGCGCCATTGGTCCGCGAGAGAAGTTGTGGCGCTTAATCGTGCCTGCAAAACCTTTACCGCGGGAAATGCCAGTTGCATCAATCAGTTCACCAGCGGTGAAGATTTCAGCACTGATTTTTTGTCCGACTGTATATTCAGAAGGAGCAGACAAACGCAATTCTTTGACAAACTTAACCGGTGTAACACCAGCTTTGTCAAAGTGACCTTTCATTGGTTTGCTAGTATGTTTTTCTTTTATTTCGCCAAATCCGAGTTGAACAGCGTTATATCCATCCGTCTCTTCGGTTTTATTTTGAATTACTAAGCAAGGACCGGCTTCTACCACAGTTACCGGAATCATCTTACCATCAGCTTCAAAAATTTGGGTCATGCCTATTTTTTTGCCTAAGATTCCTTTAGCCATTATCGCACCTCCTCCTTACAGTTTAATCTCGATGTCTACACCAGCCGGCAGATCAAGACGCATTAAAGCATCAACAGTCTTAGCGGTTGGTTCCAAAATGTCTACAAGTCTTTTGTGTGTACGCATTTCAAATTGTTCACGGGAATCCTTGTTTACATGAGGGGAACGTAGAATCGTATAGATATTTTTTTCAGTAGGAAGTGGGATAGGACCGGAAACTTGTGCACCAGTACGTTTCGCAGTATCAACTATCTTTGCAGCACTTTGGTCAAGTGCTTTGTGATCATACGCCTTTAAGCGTATTCTGATTTTTTGACTCTTTTCCATTTAAATTTCCTCCTAATTCGCCCAGTTTCTGAGAACGGACATACTCCGTGAAAATCTCCCTGTCTAACAGGCAAGCAACCTCTCACATCATCGCAGGACCATACAAACAAACATAATAATATGAGGGGCGAACTTTAGCCCCTCATAGGGATCTAAATAAAATTATTTCTCTTCGATAGCAGCAACAACGCCTGCGCCAACGGTACGGCCGCCTTCGCGGATAGCGAAACGCAGACCTGGTTCGATAGCGATCGGAGTGATCAGTTCTACTTCCATCGTAATGTTATCGCCAGGCATTACCATTTCTACGCCTTCTGGCAACTCAGCTACGCCGGTT
>JAAYVM010000156.1 GCA_012517145.1 Acholeplasmataceae bacterium | reverse complement strand
GATATTCGAGCCCGCGCACAACAATAAATTTAGTTCCGCCGGTTTTAAACAAATCAGCAAAATCAGACGTTTCCGGTTTCATTTCAACGCCAGGAACATTCGCATAATACATAAACCCCGGTCGCAAAAATTTATCGATATGTACTGTAACTCCCTTATCACAATTTGCAAGATAATAATCGGCGGCTGTTTTTGCACTAAACCTTCCGCTTACCGTCGGCAACATGAAAGTAAACACAACAACCATTGTAAGTATACCGGCAGCAACATGAAGCCAGGAAGCGAGAAGCGCATCCTTAAAATACAAAAAAGTGCTTCCAATACCTATAGCCAAAAGTAGCGTTATGCCTGCGAGAATTATAGCACCAAAACTCATTTCCGTTAGTTGCTGACCACCAAAGAACCAGCCAGCAGAAAGCAACACGAACATTATAAGACTTGGAATAGCAAGTGCCAACTCTCTTCTTGGAAATCTTTCCCTACTGACGCGTACAATGTTCCATCCAATAATTATCGCCAGAGGTGGAAATAAAGGAAATATATATGACACTAACTTTGTCTTCGATATCTAAAAAAACAGAAAAACAAAAATCCACCAAATATGCATAAACATAAGATTTTTAAAACCATCGCCCGAACTATCCGTAATACTTTTTTTCACCGAATCAAACAACAGTCCCGTCCAGGGAAAAAGTCCCACCAGAAGTACCGGTATATAATAATACCACAGAACACGATCCGGATGTTCAGCTGTGGTAAATCTGGTCATATTATGAAATCCAAAAAACGTATCAATAAAAATTTGTCCATGTATCTGGTACATAAAATAGTACCATGGCCCTGCCACCAAAAAATAAATAACAGCACCCAAAGGTATATGCATTTTTTTCATAGTACGCCATTCGCCGCTGGCAAGAAAATAAAGAAAAATTATTGCACTTGGAAAAACAACACCAATTGGTCCTTTAGTCAATGTGGCCAAACCCATTAAAACATACATTAATAAAAACTTATTGTTCAAAAAGGCCAAAATGGCACCTGTCATAAAGAAGAGCAGTGTCATATCAGTAACAGCAGCTTTTCCTAAATAGAAAAATTCTAAAGAGGTACCAAGCACAAGCGTTGACCAAAATCCGGTTTCTTCGTCAAAAAGGCGTTTCACCGCGTAATAAAACATTATTACTGTAGCTATACCCATTAAAGCCGATGGAAAACGTGCTGCGAAATCGTTGATACCAAACACATTAAAAGTTCCAGCTACCAACCAATAATACATTGGTGGCTTGTCATACCAAAAATCATTGAAAATGCGGGGTGACATATAATCGTTAAACTGAATCATCTCTTTGGCTGTTTCCGCATATACAGGCTCATCAGGATCAAGCAGAGGCGTACCACCCAGCCCATACAACAAATTAAAACCCAGTATAATCAAAAGTATCAGTACCCGTAGTCTTTTATCCAAGCTTTTTATCCTCCCTCGCTAATTCTGCAAAATAAGCATACGTCTTTAATAAACCCTCCTGCAAGGTAGTCCGTGGCAAAATACCCAACTTCTGTTTCAGGTTTGAATTATCTAAACACGAACGAAAGATATCACCAGGTCTCGCTTCCTGATAATCAACTATGATTTCTTTTTGCGCAACCTGCGCAAAGTTATGTATAAGCTCATTAATGCTCACTTCTATTGTATTTGATACGTTTAAGGTATGATAGCCATTGACGCAAAGTGCAGCATTTATAGCCTCGGCAACATCACCTGCATAAACAAAATCACGGGTCTGCTCCCCATTGCCAAATAATGAAACAGGCAAGCCTTCTGCTATAAGTTTAGCAAAAATACTGATGACTCCGCCCTCTCCGCCATTACACTGACGCTCACCATAAACGTTAGCAAAGCGTAAAACAATCGCATCAATACCATAAAGTTCATTATAAACACGAAGATAATGTTCAGCAGTCATTTTAGTTATGCCATAAAAGGACATTGGCATAGTTGGTTCCTCTTCTTTTAGCGGCACCTTTGAATTATTACCATAGACAGCTGCGCTGGATGAAAAAATAACTCTTTGCACAGAATGCTTCCTGCAACAATTCAAAACATTTATTAATCCCAAAATGTTTATATCTGCATCCTCGTCTGGATGCTCCAGAGAATATGGCACCATTGTCTGAGCAGCCAGATTGACAACAACATCAAAATTGTTTTCAGCAAAAATATTTTCTAAATTCGTTTCTCTTATGTCCATCTCATAAAATTTCAGTGAAGCTGGAATATTACCTATGCTTCCAGACGACAAATTATCGAGCACCACTATATCATGTTCATTATTATTATACAAAAGGTTCACAAGATGAGAACCTATGAAGCCTGCACCGCCTATGATCAAAATGCGCATTTTAACACTTCTTTCCAAAGTTTATATTGGCTAAAAAATTAGCTCCAAAAGCTTTTACACATATTGCTCCACCTAACAAAAATGGGAAATATTCACAGGTAAACCTCCATAAAACTGCCATAATACCAACTGTACCACTTGGAAGCAAAGGGGAAAACAGCAGGACAAAGCCCGCTTCTGCAACTCCTGAACCACCAGGCGTAGGTGAAAAGTATAATATAAGATTAAGTAAAATCATCCGTCCTAAAACCAATGGATACGAAATATCAAGGCCAAAGCCGCTTATAAATACTGGCACAACTGAATATATGGCAAGCAAACTTGTCCCAGATTCAATAAATGCCCTTATAATAGCTAACGGATTTTTACCTAGTATAAACGACGCCTTGCGAAATTCTTTATACCAAAGAAAAACTTTTCGGCGCATAGTTTTCGACAACCTGTTCGTTATAAAAAAAAGCCAATGTTCCGGATAGCGTGTGTTCATAAAACAAACCAATGTCACAGGAATTAAAAACAGAATAAAGCATATTGTCAAAACAACATTAGTAGGAAACCAGACAACAAGAGCCTTATCATTGAGCAGAACAAATGGGAGCATCATAATCAGAAACATGATAGACATTGCTGTACGAACAATAACCACCGCAGTTGCTTTAGCAACAGGAATCCCGGCCTTTTTCATAAACAAAACCTGAGCGACTGCACCTCCGCTAGCTCCAGGAGTAATCAAAGCCAAAAAATAATTACTCAAAACAACATTGATAGCATCACCAACCGCCAGTTCTTCACCGGATGCTTTTGTAAGGTTCACCAATCTGGTACCATCAAAAAAAAGACCGACAAACAAAACACCCAAAACAGCGGCTACTGACCATGGTTCAAAAATGGTCAGATACTCCAGAGCTTGGATGTCAAATGTAAAATAAATAACAGCACAAGAGGTTAAGACAACTACGACAAAAAGAACAACAAAGTGTTCCATTAGCTTACTTCGCATAGTTCAACCCACCAAAATTTATTAGTGAAATGCCTTTTGATTCAATTTTATCGATATTTTTTAGTGCAGTAAAAGCTGTCAATTCACTTTCCCAATGGTATCCCCAAGGATACAAATTGTCCAACATATCACCGTGCAAACCGGGATGTGTCATAATTTCTGTATAGCCATCCGGTAAATTGTCCATTATATTAGCAACAAGATCAACAGTTAAATTTCCGCCTGCTAACATACCAAAAAAGTGGTCGGGGCAAAGAATACCGGCATTTTTCAGTTTCCTCCGTGCCAGCTCAGAACATATAGTGAGTCCTAAACGTCCGATGATCCTGCCAAACCCGGCATTATAACCACCCGTCCAGGATATTTTTTCAGAAGGAAGTCTTATCTTATCAATACCATATTTTTTACTAAGTTCTATTACTATATCAATCAGTCCAGGCAAAACATGTAAATGCTGATGGCTGTCAAAATGTGTAATAGTAAGGCCTGTAGACAATCCTCGTTCTATTTGTGCAGACAACTCAGCCAGTATTTCATTTTTGCAAACCTTGCCAAGGGCAAATTTTTTGATGAACTGTACATAATCTAAGGGGAAGACTCCGTTTTCATCTACTAAAGATGAAACCTTATCTTGTGGCAGCAATGGTGCGACACCACCAACCAAAGTCAAATGTATGCCTATACCAAGCGCAGGATTAGCTTTCGCCAATTCTACAGCATTTTCAAAAGCAGGAGCACTGCACATTAAAGAAGTGCTGGTAATGAAACCTTCTTTAAACCCCCTGATAATTCCCGCGTTAATATATTCATGTAAACCGAAATCATCGGCATTTATAATCAAATATTTCATAGTATAAACCCCATAAAAAGCGTGTTTTAACAATACTCTTTGTAATTTTAACACAAAAGAAACCATTTTTCTTGTTAATTTATTTTTTTATAGTTGGAAAAATGCTTTTTTACAAGTTTTTCCAAAATTTTTACCCCTAATTCATTTTTTATTTCTTTTGCCTGAGCAGTCGCAATATCTCCGCCACCCTTTGGCAAGGTCTTGCCAGCCAGAATAGATAATTCATCCATCACAGCTAAAAAACGTTCCCGTGCCAAAACTGAGGCAGCAGCAACAGCAATGTCTGCTTCAGCACGTTTCTGCTCAACTACAATCAAATCAGAAAACTCACTTTCTAAGGCTTCTCTGATTCCACTATGCACAGAAAACTGGTCAACCAAAGCATACCTGCACTCAGGACGTTGGTGCACTGCCTTCCTTATAGCAGAAATATGCCCATTGGCCAGCAGATGATTAAGATTTTTCTTTTCCAGTCGTAATTGTTCATACCTATAGTTATACATCTCAGGCTTCAAGGCAAGCACAACATTGATGGGTGCCGTTTTTTTGATGATTGGAGAAAGTCTGTGTATTTCTTTATCGGTTAACACCTTACAGTCTTTTACTCCAGCCGCGATTAATTCTCGTGCTATATCGGTATCTACCAAAACAGCCGCAACAACCAAAGGCCCAAAAAAATCACCTTTGCCAGACTCATCTGAGCCTACCCAAACACCGTTAAATCCCGCACAATTTTCTAAAAGACTGATAGAGTTTTTGATTTCATTGTTTGTAATATTCGTTTCAATACATTCATTGCCTCCGGAAGGTGATAGCGCTGTCATTGCAGAATTCATCAGCGAGCCTTCCTGGCCGCCCCAAACAGTGCTTATGCCTTTTTTACCTTTGTAAACAGATAAAACAACCTTCTCTTTGCCTCTGACTATCTGAAACTGCCTGCCATAAGGCAGTTCTTTTTCTTTTACAGCGGCATCAGGTAAAGTAGAAAATAGTTGACGAATATTTTCCAAATAACTTGAAAAATCAATCATATATCTCTTCCTCTGCTTTTTTTATCGCCGCTTGCATAATATTCTTTAAAGGTTTTCCCGTTTTTTCGGCAATTTTTCTACAATCTTCATATTCAGGTGCAAAATTAACTATTTCTTCGTTATAAGCAGCCACTTTAACTGCTACAGAGGCATTATCAAACTCTGCATTAATAAATTTGCGCGAAGCGATTTTACGCTGAACAGAATAATAACGTAAACCCAAGGAACTAGTTTCCTTCAGCACAATCATAACAATCTGTTCAAGTTTGTCAGCAGATGCAAGAATTGACAATTTGTGCGCAGGCCGTCCTTTTTTCATTATGATTGGTGTTACCCAAACATCGACGGCACCCGCCGTCAGAAGTTTTTCAAATACGAATGGATATAATTCGCCCGACATATCATCAATATTGCACTCTGCAACTATTAAAGAGTCAAGGCTTTCCATATTGATTTCTCCAAGATTAATTCTTACCACATTAGGTATAGATAAATTCCAGGTACCTGCGCCATAACCTATCATGCTTCCGGAAAAATTATTTGGGAAATCTGTCACAGGCTCTGCCAGGACTGCCATCAAAGCTGCTCCAGTTGGTGTCACAAGCTCTTTTTCAATATTGCCATGATAATAAGGAATATTTTTCAATATTTCCGCCGTTGCTGGTGCCGGTATTGGCATCAAACCATGTGCACACTGAACAAACCCGCATCCTGTCTGTATTCTGGAAACATAAACTTTTTCTATTTGCAGATATTCCAACGCAATTATAGAACCAACGATATCAATAATAGTATCAATTGCACCAACCTCATGAAAATGCACTTCATCTATAGGTTTGCCATGAACATGTGCCTCAGCGACAGCCAAAACATTAAAAACCTTCAGCGCTTTTTCTTTGACTGCTTGTTTAAGCGTCGATTCATTGATAATTTTAGTGATATCGGCCAAATTACGATGTTCATGATGGTGTTGACTTCCTGCTATAATTTCTTGATTATGCAGATGCTCTTGACCCTTCCTGTGACTATGCTCATCAGGTATGTGCACATGATACTTGCTATCATGTTTAACATGCTCCTCTGCCAATAAAACGTTAAAATAACTGGCCTCTATGCCGCACTTGTTCACTGAATTATAAATAATTTCGTAATTGCCTAAATGCATTTTAGCTATTTCGTCTGCAATATATTTCATGGGAACACCAAGATTCAGCAAGCCGCCAAGAAACATGTTGCCACTTATTCCACTAAAAGCTTCAACATAGATAGCTTTCATTTTTTCACCTCATATGATTAATTATGCTGGCCATTCTACCCGCGCCAAAACCGTTGTTAATGTTAACAACAGCTACACCGGCAGCGCAGCTATTAAGCATTCCTAAAAGTGCCGAAAGCCCCTCAAAATTTGCTCCATATCCAGCACTTGTCGGCACCGCTATCACCGGCTTAGCTACAAGACCGCCAACAACACTGGCCAAAGCTCCTTCCATGCCGGCAATGACAATTAAAGCATTCGCTTCCCTTATTGCTTCCAGACGCTCAAATAAACGGTGAATCCCTGCAACACCAACATCATAGATGCGTTCTACATGATTGCCCATAATTTCAGCTGTAATAGCAGCTTCTTCCGCTACAGACAAATCACTGGTGCCCGCTGTAATTACAGCAATTTTTCTTTCAATATCACGCAGAAGCGGTTTGCGCTCAACAGTAATGAGTTTGGCTTCTTTGTGAAAAAGAGCATCCGGTACTTTGGATTTTACTGCTGCAAAAATATCTGTGCTTGCTCTTGTTCCAAGAATATTATCATGGCTCTGACTTAACTTTTCCATTATCAAAGCATTTTGTTCAGCAGTTTTTCCTTCACAGTAAACAACTTCAGGAAAACCTTGCCTGAATGTTCTAGCATGATCAATTTTCGCAAAGCCTAAATCTTCACAACCGGCATTCTGTATTTTCTCAAGAACCTGATTTGCATCAAGTTCTTCATTTTTATATGCTTCCAAAATCTCTTTCATTCTTTCTTCATATGTCATAGTTTTCATCCTTTGTTTAAAGTATCAATAAACATAGTATAACACAGAAGGAATGGCTCCGCTGCATAAAAAAAACAGAGCATTCAGCAATGAATGCTCTGTTTTGAATTTTATTCAGTTCGGTGCTTCTCTTTCCACTCTTCTACCAACATATAAACCAAAGGCACAACGACAAGAGTAAGAATCGTCGAAGTAACTAATCCGCCAACCAAAACAACGCCCATTGATTGTCTTAATTCAGCACCAGCACCTATCCCTAAGGCAATAGGCATCATACCTAGTACAGTCGACAGAGTCGTCATCAGTATTGGCCGTAAACGTAGTGAACATGCTTCAAGAATTGATTCCTTAACAGACTTGCCGGCGTTTCTTGCCTGATTTGCATAATCCACCAATAAAATTGAAGTTTTGGTAACCAAACCAAGAAGCATCGTAAACCCTATCAGAGACATCATGTTAATCGTTTGCCCTGAAACCAATAAACCAATAATTGCACCTATCAACGCAAACGGCAGGGCAACCATTATAATAAGAGGCTGCACAAAACTCTCAAACTCCGCTGCCAGAACCATATAAATCATGATAACGGCAATTAAAAGTGCCTTGGCAATTTCCGCAAAGGTCTTGCTCATCATATCGGCCTGACCAATCATCTTATAACGATACCCCAACTGCATATTAAGCTGTGGTATCAAATCTTTTTCAATTTTTTGGATTAATTCACCCGGAGTCGTGCCGACGGTATTAGCGTAGACAACAAGCTGTCTTTGCCTGTCTTCACGATCAATGCGTGTAGGTCCAGAATCAAGGACTATCTCAGCAACGTCTGCCAAACGTACAAATGACCCGGATGAAGTGGAAACCATAAGATTTTTCACATCTTCAATGTTCTTCCTATAATCATCTTTCAATTGTACACGGATACTATAATCATTGTCTCCAACAGTAAAGCTGTTGGTAGTAGTTTTGCCTTGAAAAGCCATCTTGACGATTTCACCGACATTGGATGCATTTAATCCCAAAGCACTAGCTCGCAAAGGATCGACTTTAACAATAACTTCCGGTTCAGCTTCGCCGGTAGATATATCGATATCAGTCGCACCAGGCTGTTGACGAAGCATTTCAGCTAAATTCTGTGCATATCCTTCAAGAATATCCATATCAGAACCACGCAAACCAACCTGAACCGGTCTTTTATCTCCGCGTCCACCGCCCTGTCCTGTTACTACTGAAATGCTTAAACCAGGGACATTCTTTAATTTTGACCTCAATTCATCCATAACTTCGCTCATAGAGCGCTTACGTTCAGAAGCTGGAACCAACTTAATGTCAATTGTACCCTGACTAACAGGCGTTCTTGTACCACCCAATCTCATAGCAACAATTTTGACTTCGCTGAGATTACTTATTTCTTCTTCAACCGGTTCAACTATATTTTTCATTTTTTCCAGGTCTGTTCCGGTAGGTGCCTTAATAACTACGCTAAATTCACCTGAATCATAGGTAGGTTGCAACTCAACACCGAGAAATGGCAAAAGGGCAAAATTAAATAGTAAAGTTACACAGGATATAATGATGACCTTTTTGGGATGAGTAATAGCTATTTTCATTATTTCATTATAAAACTTGCGTGTATCTTGAAAGCCAGCTTCAAATTTATCCAATACAACTTGCAGATACTTATTACGTGGATTGCTGCTTGAGCCAACTTCTTTAGGCTTTTTCAACCAATAAGCCGACATCATCGGCGTGAGCGAATAAGCTGAGATAGTTGAAAAAGCAACTGCAAAGGCAACAGTCAAACCAAATTGCGAGAAAAACTGTCCAACTATTTCACCCATGCTGCCAATAGGTATAAATACAGCTACCAAAGCCAGCGACGTGGCTAATATAGCCAGAGCCAGTTCCTCAGTTGCTTCCTGTGCTGCCTGTAAAGGTCCTTTTCCCATTTCCATATGACGGAAAACGTTTTCAATCAGTACAATGGCATCGTCGATCAACATTCCTACAGCAAGACTTAAACCCATAAGCGACATATTGTTCAGAGTAAAGTCCATCTGCTTCATTAAAACAAACGTAGCAATTACAGAAGTAGGAATTGCTAACCCACCAATAACGGTGGCTCGAAAATTTTGCAAAAACAAATAAGTAATCAGAAGCGCAAGGAAGCCTCCGAATAAAATTGATGACCATACGTCGCTGACATTTTCGCGGATATAAATAGATTGGTCTCTGATTACATCAACCTTTATATCATTTGGTAAATCATTTTGCTTTAGTTTTTCCATCGCTTCCATGACGCCGTCAGTAACAGCCACAGTATTGGTCCTTGACTGTTTTTGCACCGCAAGCACAACACTGGGAACGCCGTTAGAACGAGCGTAGGAAGTTTCTTCTTCCCAACCATCACGGACACTTGCAATGTCGCCCAGTTTAACGATCCGGCCGTTTTGGTTGCTGACAACAATATTTTTCATGTCATCGATGTTTTTGTACTTGCCAAGCGTACGAACCGTTAATTCTGTTCCATGCTCCTTAACAGAACCACCTGGGGTATTCATATTCTCACTGTTGATTATGTTATAAACTGTCTGAAAAGGTATTCCGTAACCATTAAGCTTTTGCGAATCAACCTGAATCTTAAATTCTCTTTTGCCCGCACCATAAACATTTACTTCAGATACGCCTTCAACTCTTTGTAATTCATCCGAAATAACATCTTCAACTAGTTTACGAATTTCGCCTCTGCTGCGAACATCAGAAGATAAGACAAAGGCAACTATAGACTGTGCTGATAAATCGACCCTCTGAACTATCGGTTCATCAATGTCATCTGGCAATCTGCCACGAACAGAAGCAACCTTCTCACGCACCTCGCTGGCCTTTTCTTTAGGATCGACGCCTAATTCAAATTCCAGAACAGTTTGCGAATAACCTTCTCTGATTGAGGAAGAAAGTGTTTTTATGCCCGATACCTGGCTAACCCTGTTCTCAATCGGCTTTGTAATAAGGGTTTCCATTTCTTCAGGTGCAGCGCCTTCATAAGTGACAGTAACACTGACCAGAGGATAGTCAACCTCCGGATATAAGTCTACGCCAAGATTAGGATAGGCCTTTATACCAAAGACTACGAGCAGCAATATAAACATCGTCGTGAATACAGGCCTATGGATGAAAGTGCGAATCATTTTGCGCTACCTTCCTCATCAATTTTAACTTTGCTGCCTTCTCTTATTTTATTCTGTCCGCCGGTAACAATGCGGTCATTCTCTTCAAGACCTTCTAATACTTCAACAATGCCATTGCCTATATAGCCCGTTGTCAAAACTTTGCGTTTAACAAAGTTATCTTTATCAACCACAAAAACCGTTCTTTGATCTTCGCGCATTACAATAGCACTCTGAGGAATAACCAGAGCGTTCGGTTTGTCATTGGCATGTATGTAGACATTAGCGTAAACGCCACCTCGCAAGCGTCCATCACTATTTGGTATAGAAACTTCCGCGGCAAATGTCCTGCCAGGGGCATCAGCGACGGCTGCAATTTTCGTTACCTTACCCTGGAATTTTTCTCCTGGCATTGCCGGCATCTCAATATCTGCAACGCTGCCAATCTGAACAAGACCTATCTGACCTTCCGGGATATTTATTTTAACTAATAACGTACTGATATCTGCAACATTAAACAATGCGTCAGTATCTTTGGCATAATAACCTTCCTGATAGTAGCGTTTAACAACAAAACCAGCATGAGGAGTCACTACTTTGGTTCCCTGCATTCTGGAATAAGCATTATCATATGTTCCTTGTGCGCTATCCAATTTGCCTGCTGCCATATCTCTGGCGAATCTGGCATTATCCACTTCTTGTTGGGAAATAGCACCATTTTCCAGCAAACGTTGAAACCGGGCAAGCGTTGTCTCCGCCTGTTCAAGGTTAGCTCTTGCATCATAAACACTGCCTAGAGAAGCGTTAACAGTCGCATCTATTTCACTACTGTCCAGGATCGCCAAAATCGTACCTGCTTCAACATAGGCACCCTCGTTGACCATTACATTTTGCACACGTCCCGCAATTTTAGGCGCAATCTTAGCTTGCCAGACAGGATCAAGGTTACCTGCAAAAGTAAGAACAGGAGTGATTGTCTCACGCTTGGCAAAACCTGTTGGAACTGCCACAGACTTGCCTTGTGTTGCTTTTTCTGCACGTTCCCGCGATGACATGACATTCATAAAAATACGTACCCCTATGATGACGACCAATACTGCCAAAGCTAAAGCTAAAATTTTGACCCTTTTATCGTGAAGATTCATAGCCGCTCCCCTTCATCCGGTTAATAATACATACACGCAAATTATACAGCTAAATATTTTAATTGCATAGAACTTTTATCTATTATAAAAAGAAATCTTAAATATCTTTTATTGTCAGAACTAATTTTCTGTAAAAAAATAGACAAGAGACGTAATCTTGTCTATTTTGGTGTGTTCGATTTGTCGACACAGTTTTCTATTTTGCTTTTGCTGGTGCTGCCTGAGCTGCAGGCGCTTTGGCATTTGCAGTTGGCGGTTTAGGATTTTTCAATGCGTAGACGACAAAGTCGGCATTCATTTTTAAAGTGCCTTTGCCATCAGAGCTAAAATCGACGCTTTGTATGGTTGCAAAACGAGTTCCTTTTTCTACTTGCTGCAGAAACTCAACCAAATTAAAATAATCGCCGCTTAAAGTCAGTTTCAAAGGCACCGCAAAAGCACCGCCTTTATCTTGTTTAACCTCGGTCGGAGGTTTCAGACTTTCCAAGGTTACTTTGTTAACCATAGCCAACTTTGAATATTCAGCGACCAATTCTGGGATTGTTACCGTATCAGGCAGCTTTTTCTTGGCTTCCTCAACTTTCAACGTCTGGATCTTTAAAAATGCATCATAATCCTTATTCTGCCCGGCAAAGGTTTGTACGGCAGCCAATCTGGTATTGGCCTGTAAAACCTGAGTTTCAACTTTTGCCGTGTCATCCCTTAATGGTGAAATAAATTGCATCGATACCATAAATGCAAAGAATGCGGCTAAAATCAACAAAACCAAGTATCGTGTGTTCAATGATATTTTAGACAAATATTCGCTCATTTTTTCCCTACCTCACTTTTGTTGACTTTGAGGGAAAACTCAATAGCAGCAGCAGAACCAGTGGCATTACCAGCCTTGCTTAACTTGGTGTCCAGCAAATCAACCGAATTTATCGTAGGATCTTTCTGCAGTCGGTTGATAAAATCCAGGATATTTTCCATATTTAGCGACTTACCTTTAATGGTAATTTCAGAAGCTTTAGCTTTATCCTGTGTTACGCTCAAGAGCCAGCAGCCATAAGGGGTGATATTGCCCAATTCAGCGAGTGAATTACTCCAAAGCAGACGTTCCTTCAATTTGCCCTGCACAATATTGTTGCGCTTATTAATTTCGGCACTCTGCACCTGATTCAATTCATAACGCTCCTGCCATACATGCAATGAACTGATCTGGTTTTGGACATCAGCCAGGCGGCTTTCAGTATATTTAAACATAAAAAGACTGTAAGCCCAAAAAAGAAGCGTAACACCTGCAACCAAGTAGGTACCGGCAAGCAGGAATTTATGAACAGGTACTTCAGACCTACGACGTTCTTCAGGCAAAAGATTGATTTTAATCACCAAGATCACCCCCAGCAAGGGCAGCCCCTACTGCAACTGCTAAAACAGGTGCAGCGGCTTTAACTTTTTTCTTCTCAAACTTCGAATAAAAATCAACCATCTTCAAAATATCATGAGTAATAACTTCATTTTCATTATCCCTCGCAACGTATTCTGACAATCCAGGAACCGCAGAACCTGCCCCTGCCAAAACGAGATGCGTGAATACTGCTTCTCTCTTATTAGTTGTATAATAGTCGCTTGTTAAGCGGCACTCATGCACAAGGCTATTAACCGCATCCTTTAAAGCTATACTTGCGTCTTCGAGCTCACTGTCGCAATCAACAAGTAAAGGTTTAGTCTTAATCAATGCCTCTGTTTTTCTATTATCAGTAAACGTTACCTCGGAGACTGCATTGACAAAATTACTCCAGCCTTGCTGTAATGCCCTTTGCGCAACAGGCGCACCACTCTGAAAAATAGTCATCATGGAATAATCAAGTCCGATATCCAAAAGTATAAATTCTTCAAATCCTTTGCCGAGTGTACGGCAAATTGATAAAACATCAATGTCAATCTTTAAGATTTTAAGCCCCAAAACATCACTGATTTCAACAATACTGTCCACAATCTCTTTCGGTGCAGCAACCAGTACTATCGTATCGGCTGTTGTCCATCCGGAGTCAAAGAGCCAAATTTAGCAAAATCCATATAGTAAGTATCCGTTTCATAAGGAACGTACTGCCCAGCATCCCAGGTCACAGCCTGCTTTAGTTCTTCATCTGACATGATTGGCATAGTAATTTCACGCACAAACGCATTCTTACCGTTAATGCTGAAGACAGCATACTTAGTCGAGAAGTTGTTTTTATTGATTAATTCATGTAAAAATGAAGCCATTTCATCTTTGCTGTTGATTAAGCCATTTGCTTTAAGATTAGCCGGCAGTTCAGTTATAACAAAATCCTTGATTTGCGGACGGCTACCCTTCAAATCAACCTGTACTATTTTGACAAATTCTGATCCAAGATCGATACCTAGAACACTCCCGGGGCTTGAAACAAACATTTTTTTGATAGCCTTTTTGAAATCCATCGCTATACCCTCATTTCGGAGAACCTAAGATGCCAAACGTCTCGATAAATCACACAAAACGACATAAATATTATAGCATACTCAAATGAACAAACGCCAATAGTAATAAAGCAAATATGGTGAATAGAGCAAGGAAATAAATGCTCCTAAACAAAGAAACGGTCCAAAAGGTATCGGATCCTTGCGTTTCTTGATACCAGTCGCCAATAGAAATACTCCTATAGCACCTCCCAAAATAAAGGACAGCATCAGACAAACAATTGAAGCCTTAAGTCCCAGCCACAGCCCTAGTACAAAACAAAGCTTCACATCACCGGCACCCATACCGCCGCGGCTAAGTATAAAAATAAGAAGCATCAGACCACCGGCAAATCCCATACCATAGAGAGCATCCCAGTAATCACCATGAGAAAAATAAACATAGGCTGCTCCGCAGATAAGCATCAGAATAAGCACTTCATCTAAAATTATCTGATGATCAAAATCCACAAAAGTCAGTACGACTAAACTTGCAACAAATACAAAAACCAGTGCGAGTTGCATACCAGGCAAGTAATAGAAACCGCATAATACAAATAAGCAGCCAGTAAGAAATTCAACCAATGCATAACGCTGACTATATGGCATACCGCAGTAGCGGCATTTGCCGCCAAGTAAAAAATAACTAAGAACAGGAATCATATCTATGACACCAAGACGATGGCCGCAGCTCCCACACGCCGATGGTGGCGAAACAATTGACTTTCCTTCAGGCAAGCGATAAATACAGACATTGAGGAAACTGCCGACAACTAATCCTATTACAAAGTAAGCAATAAACAATAAGTACAAAGCATCACGTCCTTAGCGCACATTTATTTTATTATAATGCTTTTTAAATAATTTGTTTATATATTTAGAAAATAAAATAAGACGCACGCAAAACTACGTACGTCTTAAATATACAATTTATTCATCAGACAGTGTCAGATTAGTTTCAGATGTTGATAAAATTTGTTCAATAGTCATTCCACCAAGTGTTACTCGTCCAACACGAATATCAAGTTCGGAACTTGAGTTTGGCTTAACATAAGCGTAATTGGTAGCCTGTACATCTAGTAGAATATCAACATTATCGTGTTTGTTAATCAAAGCCTTACCAAGCGGCGGTGTCGGCCAAACAGCTAAATAAGAAGGAATTAGAACGTTTATATCAGAAGGAAACGTTCCAGTTTTTGCATAATAAATATTTATAGCTGATTCACAAGAATTCAAATCAGCTATAATTTTGCTTCCACGAACTGACATATTAACACTCATAAATCTAAAAACAGCAAAACTAGCCAATACTGCTAATATTGCAATAACAACAATTAACTCGAGTATTGAGAAACCATCATGCTTTCTAAGCATAGTTTTTATACCTGCCAAACTTTATTTCACTAGTATAAAAATTTACTAAACATATACTCAATATTCTTAATTACTCAATTTGCATATCCTAAAAACAACCTGATAAAATTAATATCAGGTTGTTTTTAATAATTAAAAGTGTGCAATTAAAAAATTTTTCATCATTAATAAATGCTTTTTATCTATCTTACGAACCTGTCGTATATCCTGTCCCACCAGCAGATAAATCAGCAGCTGTACTACCACCTATTTTTGCAAGATGTGATGTGGCATCCAACGTATACGTATAAGACGTAACAGAAACAGCTGTAGTCTGATAAGGGAAAATTACACTTGTGGAAGAAGAGAAACCAGGAGTTGGCCAAGCAGCAAGATAACTAGGAACCATTTCACTACTATCACCAGCAGAAGGGTAAGCACCTGTTTTAGCGTAATACATACTGACAGCACTATCAATAGTTCTTAAATCAGCAACTATTTTTGAGCCACGTGCTGATGCTGTTGCATCCATAAATCTAGGAATTGCGATGCCTGCTAAAATACCTAAAATTGCAATAACCACAACAAGTTCAACCAGCGTAAAACCTTTTTTGTTTTTGAAGAATTTCATGTTAGTTATTCCTCCCCATATTTGTTTTTATAAGGTACTATCTTGTTACAGAAGCCCTTACAACCATTATGAATAAATAATAACATCTTTTATACGAAAAGCAAGCCCCCATACAGGCTTTTTACCAATTTTATTTACATTTTACTGAAATCAAGCGTTTCCGACTTTCGTTATAATGTCAAACATCGGTAAAAGCATCGCCACAGCAATAAACCCAACTACAACACCAAGTATGACTATTAGAAACGGATCCAACAAGGCCTGCAAGCGGCCCATCATATCGTCCACTTCGGCGCTGTAAAATTCACTGATTTTGTCCAACATATGATCGAGACTACCTGTTTCTTCGCCAATGGCAACCATATTGACCACTAATGGCGGGAACAGTTTGCTTTGTTCCATCGGTACTGATAAACCGCGTCCTTTCTGAACATTAACTCTGGCTGCCTTGAAAACCTCTTCAGCCTGCAAACTGCCTGTTGCCTTACTGACAATCGTCAACGCTGAAAGTATCGGTACGCCGCTGCGGGATAAGCTGGCGAAAGTCGACGCGAACCTTGCAATGATAATCTTATTATAAAGAACACCGATGACTGGAATGCTCAAATAAAAACCATCACGCCACATACGGAATTCTTTTTTCTTCAGAGCTTCTTTATAGGCGATAATAACCAGTCCGATAAAAGCAAAAATTACCCACCAATAGTTCACAAGAAAACCGCTGATGGACATTACAAATAGCGTAGGCCAAGGCAGCTGTACGTTCATGGACTTGAACAAGCTAACAAAAGTCGGCATAACAAAGGTTAAAATAATTGCAACAACAATGACAGCTACAGAAATAACAACTGACGGATATACCATGGCAGATTTTAGTTTGGCATTGAGCCTGTAATCTTTCTCATATTGTTCTGCCAGACGGTACAGAACAGTTTCCAGCATACCACCTGCTTCACCGGCTTCAATCATATGAATCATCAGGATTGGAAAAACATCAGGATAACCTGCTAAAGCCGCTGAAAGCTGTGAACCCTTGCGGACATCATCTCCTACCTTCTGGATGATATCCTTAAATCTTTGATTAGTCGTTTGCTCAATCATGATTTCTATGGCTCCGACCAAGGAAACGCCCGCGCCAACCAGCGTGGCAAACTGACGGCAAAACATCGCAATATCATACAACGTTATTTTTTGTTTTATAAACGAAAACTGAAAAGACTTCCTCTTTGGTACTTCTTTCTTGATCAGGGTTGCATACATTCCTTGTTCGCGGATATAAGATAAAACGGCAGCTTCATTGGCAGCGTTAAGTTTGCCGCTGACAACTTCTCCAGATGGTCTACGAGCCTTGAATTCATACATATCCATAAATCTTGGCCTCCCTGGCTAAAAGCCCCGCAATAGGCGTTCGAACATTTGTGGGTCAACGCAGCGCGATTCTGCAACTTCTTTGTCAACAATATTTCTGCGTACAAGGTCTGCCAAAGAAGCATCCATACTTCTCATGCCAAACTTGGCGCCTGTCTGTATGTAAGAAGGTATTTGATGAGTTTTAGCTTCTCTGATGAGATTGCGCAAAGCAGGTGTAGCTATCAGTATTTCAAATGCCGGAACCCTCTTCATTGTATCTTTAGTAATTAAAAGCTGCTGAGTTATTATTCCCTGTAAATTCCCGGATAACTGAATCCTTATCTGCATCTGCTGATGCTCAGGAAATACGTCAATAATACGGTTTACTGTCGATGCTGCGTCAGATGTATGAAGAGTAGCTAGTACAAGATGTCCGGTTTCGGCAGCTGTAATCGCAGTAGAAATAGTTTCCGAGTCACGCATTTCACCAACGAGAATTACATCAGGGTCCTCACGCAGTGCAGCTCTGAGTCCATTAGCAAAGGTCTTTGTATCAGAATTCACTTCTCGTTGATTTACTATACTGTTAATGTGTGTATGCTTGTATTCAATTGGATCTTCAAGAGTTATAATATGCTCTTTACGTTTACGGTTAATATTGTCAATCATTGCAGCCAATGTCGTAGATTTACCACTGCCAGTAGGTCCAGTCACAAGCACAAGCCCACGCGGCAACATGGCAAGATCTGCCATGACGCTTGGCAGATTAAGCTGTTCAAACGTCGGTATGTCCTTTGCTATAAGACGTATAACAGAGGCGATACTGTTGCTCTGTCTGAAAAAGTTTACGCGAAACCTGGAACCGTCAGCAAGTACATAAGAAAAATCGACCTCACCCTTTTCCAGGAACTGTTGGTGGCGTTTTTCATCCATCATATCTTCGGCAATGTGAAACGTATCAGCATTAGTAAGCACCGACTTGTCAGTTTTTCGTAAAATACCATTAATACGAAATACCGGCGGCAAGCCTACCGTCAGATGTACGTCAGAAACATTGCGGGCAACCGCTTCCGCTAGCAATTCATCAATCATCAATTATCCTCCCTATACATAAGCAACGCGCAATAATTCGCTTACCGTTGTCTTCCCATGCATTACTTTTTCAATACCGTCTTCTCTCATTGATGTAGTACCATACTTACGACCAACCTCAAAAATTTTATTATCAGCTTCACCGTTCATAATCATTGCTTTCATCTCTTCATTGATTGGCAAAACCTCATGAATGGCCATTCTTCCCATATACCCGGTAAAATTGCAACGTGCACAACCCTCGCCTTTCCAGAGGGTTATCGGTTCGTGATCGCCTACTCCCATATAAAGGCGTTCATTGGAATAAGGCTCAGGCACATATTCTTTTTTACAATGCGGACAAATGACACGTACAAGACGCTGTGCTATTACACCGCGCACAGAGGAGACAACTAGAAAAGGCTCAACACCCATATCCAAAAGTCTGGTAATAGCTCCAGCTGAATCGTTAGTGTGCAAAGTACTGAAAACCAAATGGCCCGTTAAGGCAGCATTAATCGTTATTTCAGCAGTTTCCTTGTCACGCACCTCACCAACCATAATTACGTTAGGATCCTGACGCAAAATGGTTCTGAGGCCATTTGCAAAGGTTAAGCCGGCTTTGTTATTGACGGCAACCTGATTAACGCCCAATATTCTATATTCCACAGGGTCTTCGACGGTAATGATGTTTTTTGTTGGGCTATTTACATGCATGAGCGTAGAGTACAAAGTTGTTGACTTACCGCTGCCAGTAGGTCCTGTTACTAATACACAGCCATATGACTTAGTAATCAGGTCATTGTACATCTTCATGTTCTTCTCGGAAAATCCAAGGTCTTTCAAGGCTACTGCCATAGCACTTTTATCCAGAATCCTCATAACTACCTTTTCGCCCAAAATAGTAGGCAAGGTTGAAACACGAATATCTATCTGCCTTCCTTTTTCCAAGACATTAATACGCCCATCCTGAGGAAGCCTTTTCTCGGCTATATCCATATCAGCCATAATTTTTATGCGTGAT
>JAAYVM010000155.1 GCA_012517145.1 Acholeplasmataceae bacterium | reverse complement strand
CGATCGCTGCTATTTATAAAAAAAACAAACTTGATATTTCAAAAATCGTTATTGGTGATCATATTACAGATTATGGTCAATTATTACTATCCTATCTGAAAGATCGTGCTTATGGATTAAATAGTTTGGCTCCTAAATTACTGATGATCAAAGAAGAAGCAAAAACAGAATATGAGAAATTACTCCCCATTCGGAGTTATTCTTGCCCCCAACCAATGAATAAACAGAAGGGAAACAAAAGAGCGAAATCTTACTTCACTTGCATGATAAATATGCTCATCGAAACAGAAATAAATAGTATTCCATGCAATTATGATCCAAAAAATTTATTGATATTTACAGATCAAAATAAACCTTTTTATGTTCTATCCAGAAGGGTGGATGGTGCATTTCCAACAATTATTGATCCAATCAGTATTTGGGAAATCAAAGAATACTATAACACTACCACGTTTTGTAGTAGAGTCGCTGATGGAATTTACGAAACACTTCTTGATGGCTTAGAAATAAACGAAATGCAAAAAGTCTCAAACAGGAAAATATTTCATTACCTATTTATTGATGACTTTAATACTTGGTGGAATATGGGTAAATCATATCTCTGCAGGATCTTTGATTTAATACACATGGGTTTAGTGGATGAAGTAATTTTTGGGAGGGAAATATTTAAAGATATTCCAAGGATAACAAAGAGGTGGGAAGAAGAGTACGTAATCAGAAATCAATAGAAGAAATGCCTGAAACTTCGTAATAAGAATATCTTTTCAGAAGTTTAGAACTATATAACGGATCAATTTGCAATCTATACATTGGAAAATTGTGTGAAGGATTTCGAAATTCATAGATTGTGGATTCCGATCCCCGTTAGTAATCAATTTTCGAAGTCTTGTTTGTTTCTTTATCTTCAAGAATATTTTTACTTGTATTTTCCTGATTAATAGTATTATCCAATAGATATTTAAAAATCCTTCTTTCTTACTTTACTAAGGAAGAATAGCGATTATGATTCTACCTAATCAAGTCTGCTTTTTGGGTTTTATGCAAATATCTACCTAGTCCCAAACTCAAGAGATCTACTGCAAGTACATTCGGTATACAGTAATAACAGAAATACTGCTGACAACTCAACAACTATACTACATTTATTGGATAGTATTCATAACATTGTAGCATCTGTGATTTTTTTCAAAATGCTAAAGAGTGCTTTAATAATTTGTTCATTTGTTGCACTGGAATCCCCAAGCGTAGTCATCTCCTTCTTAACTTTGAGTCTTGGTAAGTACTGCTCCGGATTGACGATAGCCTGCTCCCATATTTTTCTAGCAGCATGTCCAGTCGCACCAATAGGAATTACACATTTACCTTCTCGAAGAGCAATATTGACTTCTTCAAGAACACCAGGTGATATTTCATTTCCACCAGCTTGCTTGTGGTTTCCAGCTATTACAACAATTACACCTGACCGTGCGATTAGATCCTCACGGTGGTGTGTATTCAGTATTGATTGGTCGGCTTTTTCAGTTTGTGGAAATGGGCGAACGATAAGTCGCTCCAAGTCAGCACCTTTTGGAATACCATACAGTGCTTGAAGTGCTCCAATCACACATTGCTCACCTAAACCTACACCAAAGCCTGAGACCAAATTATAACCTTCACCGATCAGGTGTGTTCCAATCTCCCGAGTAAGGTTATCGAGACGTTCTCGACCCAATGGAGCAGGATCATATGCTGCCCCAGATACGAAGACTGTTTTACGATGAATATATGTTGAGAGTGTGCGGAGAAGGCATTCGACCTGAGAGAAATCGTTAATCCAAACTGTTTCAATTCCAAAACGCTGAAGGTCAGCTTGTCGAAAAATCATTTTACGTTGTTCGTACTCAAACTCTGCTTTTGCATAGCCAACCATTTTAATTGGTCGCTCTGGAATGCGCATTACACAAAAGTGATCGCGAATATTAGCACCGATAAGAACTCGCACTCTACTCAGAATGTAGTCAATGTTTGGATCATTGAAACTGTATCCAAGAAAGAGGAATGTCTTTGAAATTAAATCTCCTTTAAGGCTCTCGACAAATAGACGTCGCTTCGACTCATACTGCTCATAGTCGTCCTTCGTAACTACTGCATCTTGTGGTTGCGATACACAGCCATGCATCTTATAAAGCACAACGTCACGACCCGGCTTTGTTTGCGCAAGATTCTCTTGAGTCAACTTCAAATCAACTATCTTACCAGCATCTTCAAATGAGTGCTCTAAAAGTTGATCGTAGTTGGTGGTCCAAGCAGTCGATATTGGAAGGCGGGCAAGAATTCGATGGCTTTGGGTCGGAGTTAAGGAACTAGATAGTTCTTCAACAATGGCTTGGTTCAAACGGCCACGATGATGTTTTTCATTTAGATGATATTGTGCAATTGCAATAAGATCAGTTTCGCGATCAATATCTAGTTGTAATTCAGTGGCAATGTCTTTCAGTAAAGAGCGCCAATCAACGAACCCCGCAGCCCGAGAAAGACCCGCACCTACAAAGATACCAACATCCCCCGAATCCATAGCCTTAGCATAACGTTTAATAAACCGCGATTGTTCTTCCGTCGGATTCCAGCACGCCATTATTACCTTAATAATTAGCCCGGATTGTAATTGCTTCTTCTATCCAATCCGCAAGTTTTTCCTTAATGTGGTCGTAGACAATCGTACTAGTCGTATATGGTGGATCGTAAGCTTTCACGATTTCCGAGAGCATTTTGTCCGAGTCTCCATACTTGATCTTCGCAAACGGATTAGCTCCCTTCGTAGTTTGTTTCTGGTAACTATCCAGTAGATTGTGCACATAAATACCGACGATACCCTTCTTGTCATTCCATGCTTTTACAATCTCATAATTGATCCACTTCCGTCCAGCGGTGTTGGCTCCAATTAGAACAACAGCACAGGATTTACCATCCAATTGGTCTGCAATCCACTTCTTTATTTTCTCGTCACCACCTTGTGTAATTGTTTCCCAGTCGTTATCGGAACACGGACGGTTGCCCTCGATGACACCCATGTTCCTGATCTGAGACGCCCGCCAACTATCTGGT
>JAAYVM010000154.1 GCA_012517145.1 Acholeplasmataceae bacterium | reverse complement strand
GTGCTTGCGTCGGGTAACACAACCTCCCCATATTGCCGGGCCGTTATGCACAAGCGGAAAAAAGACAATGACACAACAAATTGACAATGAAAATGGAATATTAAACTTGAAATGAAAAACGAAATGGACAGACAAATAACCCGATCCCGAAAGCTTTCGGGACCGACCCGAATGTGTTTTAATTTTTTTTACCCACCGCACAAAAATTTTGAAATTCAGCCGACCCACATTGCACACATTGCCAAAGCCCCACAAGCCAACGCTACAACCAAAGCTTTGTCAAAGAGTGCAAATGACTTCCCTGTAATACTGTTTAAATCTTAATATCTTCACTTCCAATATCAATCCCGTACTCTTTCATCAGTGCAAATCCATATTGCCTTAAATCGCTGATTACGGGTATGGTATTTCTCCCCCTTTCGGTAAGGGAATACTCCACTTTTGGGGGAACAACCGGATACACTTCCCTATGTATGAATCCATCTTCCTCCAGCTCTCGAAGAGAAGCGGTTAGCATTTTATGTGTTGTTTTAGGCATGGTCTTTTTAATTTCCCCGTACCGAAGTGTTTTATCCCTAAGTCTCCAAAGAATAGGCATTTTCCATGTTCCTCCAATCCTGTCCATCACAAATTCAACAGGATTATAATAGAGCTTTTTGTTAAACAAGAATTCAGGCATACGTTAAGGTATTTATATTCAACATACTTTCTGTTTTGTTAGTATCTACCATTTTGGTAAATATCATTGCAAAGATACTATTTGTACCTAATTTTGCATTGTAAATTTTAAATTTTAGAAACAATGAGAAATAAATTTTTAACGACAATGATGATAGCCATTACAACAATGGCATCATTTGCACAAACACAAAGTAAAGTGAGTACAATAAAAGAACAACAACAGTATGTTCACTTTCATGGTGCACCTTCAAAAGGGAAAATCCTTATGGTGGCAAGCAGCCCTTCAGTTTCAAAACAAACCGGATGGCCTATTGGATTCTGGGCGGCAGAATTAACCCACCCTTTGCGTGTTTTTCAGGAAGCCGGATATGAAGTTGAACTAGCTTCAACAGAAGGTGGCAAAATTGAAATGGATGGCTATTCGAATCCAACAGATGCAAGCGGATACTCAGCACATGACGTTATTACATTAGGCTACATGCAAATGCCCTGGTTTAATGAAATGCTTGCCAATACAAAAAAAATGACAGAGGTAAATCCAAACGATTATGTTGCTATTTTTCTTGTTGGCGGCCAGGGGCCCATGTACACCTTTAAAGAAAACAAGGAACTGGAAAAACTTTTCGTAGATTTTTACGAAGATGGAAAACCATCTGCTGCTGTTTGTCATTCCACTACATTATTGCTTGATGCTAAAAAATCAAATGGAGAACTCCTGGTTAAAGGAAAAACATGGACTGGTTTTGCCAATTCAGAGGAAGATTTTGCCGACAATGCCGTAGGAATGAAAATTCAACCTTATCGCATTGAAGATGAAGCACGAAAAATCAAAGGAACCAATTTCAAAGTTACAGATGCTTTTGCTTCCTATGCCATTGCTGATGGAAACCTGATTACCGGCCAGCAACAAAATTCGGGTGAAGCTGCTGCAAGGATGGTTGTTGAAATGCTTTCAAAATAATGCGATGTATTCTTATAATATTATTTATGACAGTATCCTTTTTAGGGGGTACTGTCATTGCTCAAATTCCGGTTGAGGTTTTTACAGGAAATGATAAAGCAACGTTGGACATTATGTTTTTTAAGTATTTCAATAATAATCACAACGAAAGTTCAAGATTTCTTTTTTTCAATCGGAACAGGCTGGCCATTGATTATGAAATGACAAGCACTGAGAAATTACCTCAGTTTGGTTTTACTGAAGCCATTTCATATAATCATCCTAAATTAAAAGGTTTTGCACCAGTTTTCGTTGCACAGGTTTTTAATTCAGGAATATACCCTAAAGTGGGGATTCAATTTGTTCGTTTAAATGAAAACTTCATGTTATTTAGTTGGTTGGTTTCTGAAATTCAGAATACCCCCGGAATTGACTATTATCTGTTATTTCGCTATACTCCGCAAATATCATCAAGCCTAAAGCTATTTACTCAAATAGAGACACTGAACACCTTTTTAACTGAAAATAGTTCTTTCAGTTTCACGCAACGCTTTCGAATTGGTTTGAAAATACGAAAAACTCAATTCGGTTTAGGAGCCGACCTTGTCGAAAAAAAACAAGATGAGTATAGTCTTGATTCTAATTCGGGGCTATTTTTTAGGTACGAATTTTAAAAATTGCATTAAATGAATAATTTATTTAGCAAAAACAGAGTTGACGCGTTTTCTGATGGAATTTTTGCCATTATTATAACGCTTCTGGTACTTGAAATAAAAGTGCCGCACATTCATGAATATAATTCAGCGGGTGAACTGACTCAATCTCTTTTAACGCTTCTGCCGAAGTTTTTTGGCTGGATTATCAGCTTTTTTACTGTGGCTGTAATATGGGTAAACCACCACAGAATATTCAAACAAATTAAAAAATTGGACAATGGTGTTTTTTGGTGGAATGCGGTTTTGTTGCTTTGGACCTCATTTATCCCTTTCCCCACAGCCGTTTTGGGCGATTATCCCAACAATCATACATCAATTATTTTGTATGGGCTGGTTATGTCATTAATGGCAGTAAGCTTTACTCTCATGCGTATTTATGCTATCAGGAATGATGATGTTTTGGAAGATAACGTAAACATGGCAAGTTTTAAAAAGGGAACCATTTATTCGCTCATTTTTGGCCCACTAATGTATTTATCCGGAGTAGCTTTAGGATTTATTCATCCATATTTGTCATTTGCCATTTATTTAGGGATACCTGTTTATTTCATCTTTTCGGAAAACAAAAATTAAAAATTTGAAACACATACTATTTTTCTTTTCGATACTTATTTTTACAGCATCCTGCACAAGTCAAACTAAACAATCAAATACAATGGCAACAAAAAAATTCGACAGCATCGTTGTTTTTGGCGATGGTCTCAATGACATGGGGCATTGGGGAAAATTAACCAATTACCAGTATCCACCTGCTGCACATGGCTTTTACGAGAGTCGATGGACGAATGGGAAAGTTTGGGTTGAGCATTTTGCCGACTCTCTGGGCTTGAAGTTAACTTTGGAAAATAACTATTCCATGGGTGGGGCAACCACAGGCTTATACAACATCAACGAACCTTTAAAATCGGCCTTAAAGTTAGACGAAAAAACACCGCTTTTGGGAATGTTGGAGCAGGTACAAACTTATCTTTCCACAAATCCCAAAATTGACGAAAAAACCATATTTGTGCTTTGGGCAGGCGGGCATGATATTGGTAACTATTTGGAATACGGACAACCCGACCTCGAACAATATCCACCAGCCAATAATTACAAGCATGCCATTGACTTGTTGGTAAAAGCTGGTGCAAAAAATATTTTTGTTGGCACCATGCCTGATATGGGTTATAGCCCGGGTTATGTTGGTACAGACAAGCAGGCAAAAGCTTCTGAACTTTGTCAAAACCTGAATAGAGGACTTCAGGAAATTGAAGATAGTTATAAAAGCACAGCAGTTAAATTCTATAAATTTGACGGGGCTTCAGTTTTCGCAGATATAGGAATGAACCCGGCGCAATACGGTATCAAATATACTGAAGCCTATCTGCCCATGAATATCATTAATTTTATGAATCCTTTAGAAAAAGCAAATATTGCCATTCCTAATAAAGACAAAGGACTTAACCCAGATGAATTTATGAATTGGTGGGCAGTTTCGGCAAGTGCCAAAGTGCATAAAGTCATTGCAGGCGAGGCAGTAAAATTTATTCATTCTACAAATTAAACACTATGAAAATAGCATTTATTGGAATTGGGAACGTAGGTTTTGCTATTGCAAATAACCTTCAAAAAATTGGTCACCAAATTATTGTGGCTACCAACAATAAAAACTCTGACAGTGTGAAAAACGCTTCGCAACGAAACCCTGAATTTGAAATTAAACCTGTTCAGGATGCTGTAAACGAATGTGATATAGTTTTCTTGGCAACTCCCTTTCAGGCTAACCAAACTGTATTGAGCGGAATAAAATTCAACGGCAAACCTCTTGTTGATTGTACCAACCCAATTGGTATGGGAACGAAAGGATTGAAACACGGTTTGGACAGTGAGAAATCAGGATCGGAAGTGGTTCAGGAACTAGCTCAAGATGCGAAAGTTGTAAAAGCATTTTCGGTTTATGGTTATGAAAATTTTATTGACTCTTCGTTTCCAAAATACAATGTAAAGCCGGCAATGCTGATTTGTGGCAATGATAAAGATGCAAAAGCCAAAGTTTCATTTTTGCTTGAAGAACTGGGCTTTACCGCAACAGATACAGGAAATCTTACACAAGCGTTACATTTGGAACACATGACGCTACTTTGGGTAAAAATGGTAAGGGTAAATGGGCATCATCCAAACTTTGTTTGGGCATATCTTGAAAAATAACATGAAGACAATTGTATTAACAGGTGCGACTTCGGGTATCGGATTGGAAGTTGCCAAAGAGTTATTAAAACAAGGGCATCGGGTAATTTCCAGTGCCCGTAATATGCACAAGGCTGAAAATATAAAATCTGAATTAATAAAGTCAACTAAAAATGATGCCATTGAATTCTTTAAAACAGATTTTGCAGACTTTGAAAGTGTAACACATTTTGCCAATCAAATTAGTGAAAAATACGATGCTATTGATATTCTGATAAATAATGCAGGAACATGGGAGGTAACATTTAAAGAAACCGTAAATGGTATTGAAACAAATTTACAGGTAAACCATCTTAGCCCAATGTTGTTGACTCTAAAGCTAATTCCCTTTTTGCAAAAGCCAAAGAATGCGAGAATTATCAATACCTCTTCAGGTGCACACCGAAGAGACATTTTAAACTTTGACAACTTAGAATTTCGACAAGGACAATATAATGGAGTGGCAACGTATTCGCAATCAAAGCTACTGAATATACTTTTCAGCCTTGAACTGTCTGAAAGACTCAAACAAACTAATATTACTGTAAATACAGTACATCCGGGTTATGTACAAACATCATTGTTTGATAAAATGGGTGCGAGAGATTGGAGCGGAATACCTTCAGCCGGTTTTGGTGCCCAAAGTACGCTTTATGCTGCATTAAGTCCTGACATGGAAGGTGTATCCGGAAAATACATTTTTATAAACAATGATGACAATAACCTTTCAAATCTGGCACAAGATAAAAGTATAGCTAAAAGAGCATGGGATTCAAGCATGGCGTATATAAAGAACTACATTTAAAATATTTAACATTACAATTTTTGATTGTCACCTCTGTTTGCAAGCACATTGCCAATGCCACACGAGCCAACGCTTCAGCCAAAGCTTTGTCAAAGAGCTTGCAAAGCCAGCCCAAGAGAAGAATTTCAAAATTTTTCTCCCACGCTTAAAAGAAAAAAATTAAAACACGCCAACACACGGGCTACACAGACAGAAAGAAAATGATACGAATGACAAGTTTAATATGAAAGTGCAATTTGACTCAGACACACGGACAGACAAGAACCGCCAGTGCATAACACGGTATATAAAAAATTGGGCAGACACTACTGAAATCAAGGGTTGTAGCTCGCTTCAAACTTTTTATCGGTTTGACAATGACATGCTCCGAAGTGCCCAACTTTTCATATACCGAAACCGTTAGCGGTCATGGACTTTTGATTTCTTAAAATCCTATTTGTGATCATCTGTATACTCGCTACTTTCACAAGACCATATCGCATGACAATTACATCTG
>JAAYVM010000153.1 GCA_012517145.1 Acholeplasmataceae bacterium | reverse complement strand
ATTAAGGAAAACAAAGACCTTTCATTTGATTATACTTGCCGCGGAAATATGGTAGCGATTATAAGCGATGGTACCAGGGTACTTGGTTTAGGAGACATTGGCCCGGAAGCGGGCTTACCTGTTATGGAAGGAAAAGCAGTTCTCTTCAAAACTTTTGGCGATGTTGATGCTATTCCTCTCTGTCTCGATACAAAAGATCCGGATAAATTTATTGAAACCGTTAGGCTATTGCAACCTTCTTTCGCTGGCATAAATCTGGAGGATATCTCTTCTCCTAAATGTTATGACATCGAATGTAAATTAAAAGAAATTTGCGATATTCCAGTTTTCCATGATGACCAACATGGCACTGCAATTGCGCTTATGTCCGCGGTAATTGGTGCATTGCGTTTTGTTAAGAAGGATCTCAAGACGGCCAAAGTTGTAGTTAACGGCTGTGGTGCCGCTGGTTCTGCCATCGGTAGGCTTTTGGTAAACATGGGCGCTGAAAACGTCACTATGGTTGACCGTTTCGGTGCATTATATGATGGTATAGATGCGCCGCTTGATCGTGTTCAGGACTATTTGAAGACAGTTACCAATAAAAACAAAGAAAAAGGTAACCTGGCTGATATTGCTAAAGGTGCTGATGTATTGGTTGGTGTTTCTGCACCTGGCGTTTTCACTAAAGAAATTATTGCCAGCATGAATAAAGACGCTATTGTCTTCGGCATGGCTAACCCTGTGCCTGAAACTACCTACGAAGATGCTATTGCCGCAGGTGCCAGAGTCGCTGGAACCGGACGCAGTGATGCTCCGAATCAGGTTAACAATGTAACAGTATTCCCAGGCGTATTCCGCGGTGCTATGGATGTTCGTGCCAAAGCAATCACCGAAGAAATGAAAATTGCTGCTGTTATGGCTATTGCCGATTTGATTGATGAAAAGGATTTGCGTGCTGACTATGTTGTGGCTGACGCTTTTGATCCACGCGTAGCACCTGCTGTTGCGGCAGCTGTTGCA
Source organism: Acholeplasmataceae bacterium (assembly GCA_012517145.1). Classification (GTDB taxonomy): domain Bacteria; phylum Bacillota; class Negativicutes; order Acidaminococcales; family Acidaminococcaceae; genus RZYP01. The sequence goes on along the minus strand of JAAYVM010000153.1, from coordinate 21,876 downwards.
AAGGTTGCTATAGAAACCGGCGTTGCCCGTATTAATGTGGATCCTGAGGTTGTTAGAGCTAACACAATGAAACGTGTTGGCAGATAATTATCGGAGGTGCTTTATGCGTACGATTGATGTGAAGGTTGTTACTGAAGCAGTAAGTAAACTCTGTAAGGATGCTTGTTACTATTTGCCTGATGAAATGATGGCAGTCTTGGAAAAATCTCTTGCTACTGAGGAATCACCATTAGGCAAGGAAATTTTAGAGACGCTTATTGAAAACGCTAAGCTTGCCAAAGAAACTGATTGCCCAATATGTCAGGATACTGGTTTAACTGTTGTTTTTGCTGAGATTGGACAAGATGTGCACTTTGCTGGTGGTGACCTCTATGCTGCTATCAACGCAGGTGTGGCAGATGGATATGTCAACGGTTATCTAAGAAAATCATCAGTTGATGACCCTTTATTTGAAAGAAAGAATACACAGGACAATACTCCGGCTATTATCCATACAACGATTGTTGAAGGCGACAAGGTGAAAATTACCGTGTCCCCTAAAGGTTGCGGCAGCGAAAATATGGGAGCATTAAAGATGCTTAAACCTGCAGACGGCGTTGAAGGAGTTATTAAGTTTGTTGTTGACACAGTTCGCAGTGCCGGCCCAAATCCTTGCCCACCGGTAACTGTTGGCATTGGGATTGGCGGCAATATGGAAAAAGCAACTTTGCTTGCCAAACATTCGCTTGTACGCACTGTTGGTGAACACAATCCTAACCCTAAGTATGCAGAGCTTGAAAAAGAAATCCTACGTCGTGTGAACATGACTGGAGTAGGCCCTGCTGGGTTAGGTGGGTCCACTACTGCTGTAGCGGTCAATATCGAATATGCGCCTACCCATATCGGAGCACTTCCTGTTGCCGTCAACCTAAATTGTCATGCTGCGCGCTGCGCTCAAGTAGTCTTATAGGGGGGAGTAGAAATGTCAGAACAAACGATTAAATATATAACTACGCCACTTACTGATGAAACAATAAGATCCTTGAAGGCAGGGGATAGTGTGCGCATAACAGGGCCTATCTATACAGCCCGTGACGCTGCACACAAAAGAATGACTGAAGCTTTGGCAAGAGGAGAAAAATTGCCTATCGATATTAAAGGTAACGTGATTTATTACGTGGGTCCTTCTCCGGAAAAACCTGGACAGGTTGTTGGTTCTGCAGGTCCGACGACAAGCGGGCGTATGGACGCATATACACCAACTTTGCTGGAACAAGGCATGAAAGGCATGATTGGCAAAGGATCGCGGTCACAGGCAGTTGTAGATTCCATCGTCAAGAATTGTGCGGTTTACTTTGTAGCAGTTGGCGGTGCTGCCGCGGTTATCTCCAAATCCATAAAGGCTCAGGAATTGCTTGCCTACGGCGATTTAGGACCAGAAGCAATCAGACGTTATGATGTCGTCGATTTTCCGGCAATTGTCTGCATTGATTGCGAAGGCAATGATTTTTACAAAGTTGGCATAAAAAAATACAGTAAAGAATAGAAAAAGATTGACCTAAGTTGTTTTATTAGGTATAATAAATCTCGTGATTCGGGGCGTGGCTCAGTTTGGTAGAGCACCTCGCTTGGGACGAGGGGGTCGCAGGTTCAAATCCTGCCGCTCCGACCAATCATAAGAATTCAATGAGCGTCCAAAAGGACGCTCATTTTTTTGCAAATAATCTTGACATTCCTAGCGGTTTAATGTACTATACAAAGTAACTTAATAATTACTCTTATCAAGAGCGGTCGAGGGACAGGCCCGATGACACCCGGCAACCAAGCGTTTACGTGATTGGTGCTAAATCCTGCAAGATGAAATCTTGGGAGATGAGAGGGAAGCGATTTTATACTCTCTTTCCTCGGAAAGAGTTTTTTTATTTAGAGGGGTTATTAAGGGAAAAAATAAAGGGGAGAGATAACCATGAAAAAAATTTTGGCAGTTGCCCTTGCTCTTGTGAGCTTGTTGGCAGTCGTAGCTGGTTGCGGCGGCGACAAAAAAGAAGCGGAAAAGTCATCAGCAAAGAAAGTTGTTTTGAAAGTTGGGGCAACACCTGTACCACATGCGGAAATCCTTAATTTTGTTAAACCAACTTTAGAAAAAGAAGGAATTGATTTACAAATTATTGAATTCAGTGATTATGTTAAACCTAATTTGTCTTTGAATGATAAAGAACTTGATGCAAACTTCTTCCAACATATTCCATATCTTGAAAAGTTTGCCAAAGAACGCAATTTGCCACTTACAACTTTGACCAAAGTTCATATCGAACCAATGGGCATTTATTCTAAGAGCATAAAGAGTCTTGATGCTTTGCCGCAAGGCGCGAAAATTGCTATTCCTAATGATCCTACCAACGGAGGCCGTGCATTGGCACTTCTGCAAAGCGCTAAGCTCCTGAAATTGAAGGATGGCGTTGGAATTAACGGAACACCAAGTGATATTGTAGATAATCCAAAGAATTTCTCCATTATTGAAGTTGAAGCAGCTTTGCTTCCGCGTTCACTTGACGATGTTGCTATTTCTGTTATCAATTCTAACTTTGCGCTTGAAGCTAAATTGAATCCTGTTAAAGATTCACTCTTTACTGAGCCTAAAGATTCTCCGTATGCCAATATAGTTGCAATACGTAAAGGCGACGAAAACAGGCCAGAGCTTCAAAAGCTTGCTAAAGCTCTGACCAGTCCGGAAGTTAAAAAATTCATCGAGGAAAAATACAAAGGAGCAGTTGTACCTGCTTTCTGATAACAAAAAGAAAAAGCTGGCGTTCCCCCTTGATTTATGAAAATTGAGGGGGAACATTTTTACTAAAAAGTGTAAAATATTGACAAATATCTGGGTATATGTTACGCTTTAAACAATGTCAAGGATTAAAATATTTGATTTATATGACCTTCCCTAAATTGGGAACTACGGCCATACGGACAGCCGGGTCAATTGCCGATTGGCAACTAAGGTTGCCTTATTGATTGAGTTAAATACTCAAATTTTATAAGTTGGTTACTTCATAACCGCGTGTGTTAAGCTGCACAATACTTGTGAAACGGTCAATAAGAGTAGTGAAAGTAATTTTTTGCTCAATCGACTCTAATGTCTAAAAATGTGAATAAATAAAATGAATGCGAATTCAATAATAAATAATGCACTGAATTTAGAAATGGCCAAACTCAGGTAATGTTGTATTAAACACAACATATCTGGGTATTTTTGTTTTTAAAGGAGGAAAAAATGGGAAATAAATTAAAACTGTATGGCTTTAATAATTTAACTAAGGCACTTAGTTTTAATATCTATGATGTCTGCTATGCAAAAACTGAGAGGGAACAAAGGGATTATATCGCCTACATTGATGAGCAGTATAATTCGGAAAGATTAACAAAAATTCTGCTGCAGGTTACGGATATGATTGGTGCCACAGTACTTAACATAGCCAAACAGGATTATGAGCCTCAAGGTGCGAGCGTTACTGTACTTATTGCTGAGGAGTCTATGGTTCGTTCTCTTGACGGTGAGACTGTTGTTGCCCATTTAGATAAAAGCCATGTTACAGTGCATACTTATCCTGAGTTTCATCCGGATAATTCCATTGCTACCTTTCGCGTTGATATAGATGTTGCAACATGTGGCGAAATTACTCCGCTCAGCACACTTGACTTTTTGATTGGCAGTTTTGACTCAGATATTATAACCATGGATTATCGTGTTCGCGGTTTTACTCGCGATATTGACGGCAAAAAACTTTATATTGACCATGATATTACTTCCATTCAGGATTACATAGATGCCAAAACTTTGGAAAAATATGATGCTATTGATATAAATATGTATCAGGCTAATATTTTCCATACGAAGATGTTGATTAAGGAAGTAGATTTGCAAAACTACTTGTTTAAAACTGATGTTTATGAATTACCGCCAAAAACCAGATTGAAAATAACCAATAGTTTAAGACGAGAGATGATAGAGATTTTCAGCGGTATGAACGTCTATAAGGAGTGACTGGAAAATTGAATAAGCTTTCGCAGGAGAGAGCTCCGATTTTAGAAGCTTTGGAAGAATTTAAGAGAATGCGGCTGGTACCGTTTGATGTGCCGGGTCATAAAAGAGGCAGAGGGAATAAAGAGTTAACGGAGTTTTTGGGCGAAAGATGTCTGACTGTTGATGTGAACTCAATGAAACAGCTTGATAATCTTTGCCACCCGGTAGGAGCGATTAAGGAGGCAGAAGAATTGGCGGCAGAAGCATTCGGCGCCAAAGCTGCCTTTTTTATTGTCAATGGAACTACGGCTGCAGTTCAGGCAATGATCCTTACTGCCTGCAAAAAGGGCGACAAAATTATATTGCCGCGCAATGTACACCGCAGTGTTATTAATGCGATGATTTTGTGTGGTGCTGTGCCTGTTTATATAAATCCTCAAATGAATGAAGAACTTGGTATTGCTTTAGGAATGAAGTTATCTGATGTGCAAAGAGCAATAGAAGAGAATCCTGATGCCAAGGCAGTATTAGTGAATAATCCTACTTATTATGGTATTTGTTCCAACCTCAAAGCAATAACAGAATTAGCACATGCCAATAATATGCTTGCTCTGGTCGATGAAGCCCATGGTACCCATTTTTATTTTGGTGAGAATATGCCGATTTCTGCTATGGCGGCCGGTGCCGATATGTCATCGGTAAGTATGCACAAATCAGGTGGTTCCCTCACGCAAAGCTCATTCTTGCTCTGTGGTAAGAATGTTAATTCACAATATGTCAGGCAGATAATTAATTTGACACAGACAACCAGTGGTTCCTATCTTTTGCTGTCAAGTCTTGATATTTCCAGAAGAAATTTAGCCCTGCATGGCAAGGACATTTTCCGGTATGTAGTGGAAATGGTTGAATATGCCCGGCATGAAATAAATCAGATTGGTGACTATTATGCTTATTCTCGCGAGCTGATCAATGGTGATAGTGTTTTTGATTTTGATGTAACCAAGTTATCGGTCAATACGTTCGATACAGGACTGGCCGGTATTGAAGTTTATGATCTATTGCGTGATGAGTACGATATTCAGATAGAATTCGGCGATTTGGGCAATATTCTGGCTTACGTTTCTGTTGGTGACAACTACAAGAATATAGAGCGTTTGATAGGTGCTTTGTCTGAAATCAGGCGTTTATATAAAAAAGACAAAACAGGCATGCTGAGGCACGAATATATCCCGCCAAAGGTTAAATTAGGACCGCAGGATGGCTTCTACGGGATAAAGGAACAGGTAGACTTGGACGCAAGTGACGGTAGGATCTGCAGTGAATTTGTAATGTGCTATCCGCCCGGCATACCAATTTTGGCTCCAGGTGAGGAAATTACGGATGAAATAATAGAATATATAAAATACGCTAAAGAAAAAGGCTGCTTCCTGACGGGACCAGAAGATATGGCAGTCAATAAGATTAATGTTTTGAAAGGAGGGTGTTAAGTGGATCTTTGGTATAGCGAGGCTCATACAAAGTCAGTAAAATTTGCAATTAAGGTTAATAAACAGCTTTTTAGTGCTGAAAGTGACTTTCAGAGGATAGATATTTTTGAATCCGAAGAGTTCGGCCGTTTTCTGACACTAGATGGGTTTATGATGCTTACAGAAAAGGACGAATTCATCTACCACGAAATGATTGTCCATGTGCCGATGGCAGTTCATCCCGATGTCAAAAAGGTGCTTGTAATAGGTGCTGGTGACGGGGGTGCAATACGTGAATTGACAAGATACAAAACCATTGAAAGTATAGATTTTGTTGAGATTGATGAAATGGTTGTTAAAGTCTGCAAAAAGTATTTGCCGCAGACTGCTTGCGCCTTCGATGATAAAAGAGTGCATTCCTATTTTCAGGATGGGCTGAAATTTATCAGGAAACATGAAGATGAATATGATTTAATAATTGTTGATTCAACCGACCCCTTCGGACCAGGTGAAGGCCTTTTTACCAAAGAATTTTATGGCAATTGCTATAAAGCTTTAAAGAATGATGGTATCATGGTTAATCAACACGAAAGTCCTTTTTATGAAGAAGATGCTATAGCGATGAAGAGGGCACACAAGAGGATTGTAGAATCTTTTGCCATAAGCCGTGTCTACCAGGCACATATTCCGACTTATCCTTCTGGCCATTGGCTTTTTGGGTTTGCTTCCAAAAAGTATCATCCGGTACGCGACTTAAATGCAGACAAGTGGAATGCTCTGGGCCTTAAGACGCGCTATTACAATACAAATCTGCACAGAGGCTCGTTCTGCCTGCCTAATTATGTACAGGAGATGCTGCACGATGTTGAATAAAAATATAGAAACCTTTATAGCTTGTGACAAGGATTACGCCGAAGCCAAAATAGTTTTATTCGGTGCCCCGTTTGATTCGACAACTTCTTTCAGACCTGGAACACGCTTTGCCAGCAAGGCTATGCGCAGCGAATCTTTTGGCATAGAAACGTATAGCCCGTATCAGGATAAAGATTTGACTGACAGCAGCATTTTTGATGGTGGAGACCTGGAGTTACCTTTTGGTAATACAGAAAGAGTTCTGGCTGAGATTGAAGAATTTACCGCAGGAATTGTTGAGGATGGCAAAATACCGCTGATGATTGGCGGCGAACATCTCGTAACTTTGGGAGCGGTTCGCGCTGTTGCAAAAAAATATCCTGATTTACACATCATTCATTTCGATGCCCATACAGATTTAAGGGAAGATTACCTTGGCGAACCATTATCCCATGCTACGGTTATTCGCAGACTCTGGGATATTGTTGGTGATGGCAAAATTTTCCAGTTCGGTATCAGGTCAGGTGAAAAGTATGAATTTGAATTTGCTGCTGAACATACTGTTATGAATAAGTTTAATTTGAATGGTTTACCAGAGGTTGTTAAGTCATTGCAAGGTAAGCTTGTCTACTTTACTCTCGACCTCGATGTGCTGGATCCTTCTATTTTCTCGGGGACGGGTACACCGGAAGCAGGCGGGGTAAGCTTTAATGAGCTTTTACAGGCTGTTATAAGCATGACAGGGCTTAATATAGTCGGCTGCGACGTAGACGAATTATCACCTGTGTATGACCAAAGCGGTGTTTCTACTGCAGTTGCATGCAAGATTTTACGTGAAATATTATTAATATTGGAGGCGAAATAAAATGGGTAAAGCTTTAATTATAGGTTGTGGCGGCGTTGCCAGTGTGGCAATTCATAAATGCTGCCAAAACAGTGAAGTGTTTGAAGAAATTATGATTGCCAGCAGAACAAAAAGTAAATGCGACGCATTGAAAGCTAAGTTGGATGGCGGTAAGACCAAAATCCATACTGCTCAGCTGGATGCTGATAAAGTTGATGAGATCGTTGCTTTGATTAACCAATTTAAACCGGATGTAGTGCTAAATCTTGCACTTCCTTATCAGGACCTTACAATCATGGATGCCTGCCTTGCTACTAAAACGCATTATGTTGATACAGCAAACTATGAACCGCTTGATACTGCTAAATTTGAATACAAGTGGCAATGGGAATACCGGGAACGTTTTGAAAAAGCGGGTATAACCGCACTGCTTGGCAGCGGCTTTGATCCTGGCGTAACAGGAGTTTTCGCAGCCTATGCGCAAAAACATTATTTTGATGAAATTAATTACATTGACATCCTTGATGCTAATGCCGGCGATCACGGCTATCCTTTCGCAACTAACTTCAATCCTGAAATCAATATCCGCGAAGTTACTGCCAACGGCAGCTACTGGGAAAATGGTGAGTGGGTCGAGACCGAACCTATGGAAATCAAGAGAGTCTACAACTTCCCGCAAATTGGCGAAAAAGATATGTATCTTTTGCATCATGAGGAATTGGAGTCTTTGGCTCTCAATATCAAAGGCATCAAGAGAATTCGTTTCTTTATGACCTTCGGCCAAAGCTACCTAACGCACTTGAAATGTCTGGAAAACGTTGGCATGACCTCTATTAAACCTATTGAATTTGAAGGCAAGCAAATAGTTCCGCTGCAATTTTTGAAGGCTGTTCTCCCTGATCCTGCTTCCCTTGGACCTCGTACAAAAGGTAAAACCAATATCGGTTGTATTTTCCAAGGTGTTAAAGACGGTAAACCTAGAACCTATTATGTTTACAACGTCTGTGACCACCAAGAGTGCTATAAGGAAGTTGAGTCGCAGGCTATTTCCTACACTACAGGCGTACCTGCCATGATTGGCGCCATGCTGGTCATGAATGGAACCTGGCAAAAACCAGGTGTACACAACATCGAAGAATTTGATCCGGATCCATTTATGGAGGCACTCAACAAATGGGGTCTTCCATGGGTTGAAGACTTCAACCCTGTCTTGGTGGAATAATAATGGAACTGGGATTCGATATCAATAAGGTAAAAACTCCGTATTATATAGTTGATGAAAAGCTCCTTATCAAAAACCTGGAACTGTTGCAGAGAGTTGAAAAAGAGGCTGGCTGTCATATTTTGCTGGCTCAAAAGGCTTTCTCCATGTTTTCGTTATATCCGCTAATGGGCCGTTACATCAGCGGAACTGCGGGAAGCGGATTGTACGAAGCCAAACTTGGACATGAAGAAATGGGTAAAGAGAATCATGTCTTTTCCCCTGCTTATCACGAAGAAGAGTTTGACGAAATTTTACAGGTTTGTGATCACATCATTTTCAACTCTTTCTCACAGTGGGAGAGGTTTAAGGATAAGGCTTTAAAATCGAATAAAAAATTTGGTCTGCGTATTAATCCTGAGCATTCCACGCAGGACCATGCTATTTATGACCCATGTTCCCCAGGCTCTCGTCTAGGCATAACTTTGGCCAATTTCCGTCCGGAACTCCTTGAAGGAATCAGCGGTTTCCACTTTCACACCCTTTGCGAACAAAATGCTGATGCTTTGATTGAGACTTTGGCAGCCTTTGAAGAAAAATTCGGCCAATATTTGTACCAAATGGAATGGATAAATTTCGGTGGCGGCCACCACATTACCAGAGAAGATTATGATGTGGAGGCTTTGATTGGGGCGATCAAGAGTTTTAAGGAAAAATATGGCGTAAAAGTTTATCTCGAGCCTGGCGAAGCAGTAGCACTTAACACAGGCTTTTTGATTAGCACGGTCATGGATATAGTTGATAATGGCATTAAGATTGCCATTTTGGACGCATCGGCAGCATGTCATATGCCGGATGTTATGGAAATGCCATACAGACCGAGAATTATAGGCTCCGGATTGGCGGAGGAGAAACCCTGCACCTATCGTTTGGGTAGTGCGACTTGTCTGGCTGGTGATGTTATCGGTGACTATTCTTTTGACAGGCCGCTTAACGTTGGCGATAAACTTGTGTTCTGCGATATGGCTATCTATTCGATGGTCAAGAATAATACCTTCAACGGTATGAAGCTGCCTTCTATTGCGATTGCCAAATCAAACGGCGAAGTAGAAGTTGTCAAAACTTTTGGTTATGAAGATTTCAAAAACAGACTTTCCTGATATTTTTGATGCCAGTATAGGTGTTTAAACTAGACTGGCATCTTTTTTTTTCTTATATATTTTAAGATGATAGCTTCTTGTGATATACTCATTGTGCATTAAAAGAAGTTTTTAAAACAGAGATGGGGTATTTTAGATAATGAGGACATATACAAAATGTTTTGTTACGCCAAAAGCAGAACGCAGTGCAAGAAATGGGCATCCTTGGGTATTTGCAGATGAAGTGGTGAAAATTGAAGGCAAATATGAAAACGGTGACCTTGTTGACGTGCTGAACGGCAAAGGCAAGTATATCGGCACCGGGTTCATTAACGATAATTCCAAAATTCGCATACGCATTATTTCCATGAATGCTAATGATAAGTTTGACGAGGCATTTTTCGAAAGACGCCTGCGTTACGCAGTGGAGTACAGACGAACGGTAATGGGCGAAGATTTTAATTGCTGCCGTCTGATTTTCGGTGAGGCTGACTTCTTCCCTGGTTTGACCATTGATCGTTTTGGCGATATTCTCGTTGCTCAGGTATTGTCACTTGGCATAGAATTGCGGAAAAAAATGATTTTTGAATTGCTCTGCAAAATCTTGCGTGAAGGCGGAGAAGAAATCAAAGGTCTTTATGAACGTAATGATGTAAAGATACGTCTTCTGGAAGGCATGGAGGAATATACAGGTTTTTATCCGCTGGAAGGTTTCATTGAAGGCTCTTGCCCAACAGAGACTATCATAACGGAAAATGGCATCAAATATCATGTAGATATTGCGAAAGGACAGAAAACAGGCTTTTTCCTTGACCAAAAATATAACAGACAGGCGGTCGCACGCATTAGTAAGGGTAAAAAGGTGCTGGACTGCTTTACGCATACAGGAGCTTTTGCTCTAAATGCCGCTCGCGGAGAAGCTGCTTCTGTAACTGCTGTCGACATTTCAGCTGACGCCGTAGCTATGACTGCGGCTAACGCGCAACTCAATGGTTTGGAGAATAAAGTGCAGGCTTTGGAAGCTAATGTTTTCGATTTGCTGACTGAGCTGACTGATAAAAAATCACACGATTATGATTTTATCATCCTGGATCCACCTGCTTTTACCAAATCAAGCAGTACCGTGGCCAATGCTATCCGCGGCTATAAGGAAATAAACCTTAAGGCAATGAAACTTTTGCCGCGCGGCGGCTATCTTGCAACCTGTTCCTGTTCACACTTTATGAAAGAAGATCTTTTCATAAAAATGCTGCACGATGCGGCCTCTGATGCTGCTGTCTCACTGCGTCAGATAGAAATTCGCCAACAGTCGCCTGATCATCCTGTTCTGTGGAATGTACCGGAAACGTTTTACTTAAAATTTTTTATTTTCCAAGTAGTCTGACAATATGTCATAAATAGTTCACAAAGTACCCCTTGTATTTTGTTATAATGAGGCTGTAGAACAAAATAAGGGGGCGAGGTGTAATGCAGATTAAAGTCCTGGGGCCTATGACCAAGCCATGCGAGATGTTGTTGCAGAATGCGGCGATTGCGGCTAAAAAGCTCAAATGCAATGCCAAGTTCGAGAAGGTGACTGATTTTAGCAAAGTGGTGGCTTATGGTGTGATGGCACTGCCAGTACTGGTAATCGATGAAAAAGTCGTTTCATATGGAGCGGTCCTGCCAGTAGAGGAGATAATGCAAATTATTGAGCAACTTAATAAGTAATTAAAAAATAATATATTAAAGAAGAGGCGCAAACCAATTGGTTTGCGCCTCTTTAGCTTTCAGGTGGTTCTTAAAGGAGTTGTTGCCCCATATTAGAAATATAGTATCCTTTTAGATGCATGATCTCTTCGCGAAAATCATTGTCTTTCAATAGGCAAAGTATATATGAAACAGGAGCATCATTAATATCTTCCTTGTGAACAACAAGGTCCAAACTTTCCTCCTTGAGCGGTATAAAATCAATTTTATCAATTTGTAAAGCGATGCGTTCCGGGCCGATTGCGCAATCAGCGCCGCCTTTGGCGACGATACTGGCAGTCATTAAGGCTGAATTAACAGAGCGGAGATAGCCGTTTATCTTTTGCGGATCCAAATTCTCTCTTTTGAGCATGCTGTCAAGTAATACACGGCTGCCGGAACCTTTTTCTCTATTAATAAAGGTGATTTCTTGACGCACGAGATCATCAAAGCCATAAATGCTTTTAGGATTGCCCTTAGCCACATAAAAACCTTGTAATCTATTACACAAGTGATAAACACAAATTTCTTCACCAGGAAAAAGTCTTTGAACAAAAGGAAGATTATAGGTATCAGTTTTGGAGTCCCAAAGATTACAGGTAGCGATGTTAATTTGTTCTTGATACATTGCATATAAACCGTTATAACTATCAAGATAAGAACGTAGTATTTGCAAATCGCTGAATTTTTGACTGACTTTATTGCAAATCAGATCCAACAGTTCATCTTGTCCGCTTAAGATAAAAAAAGGTGGTGCGGGTGACGTTTCGGGGTCTTCATTTAGTACCGGGAAAAATTTGGGCTCTTCCTTTTTTTTTGATGTTTCAGAAGTTAAGTATCTTGTTATGCTATCCGGTAGGATGCGAAGCTGCTTCCCCATTTTTTTGGCAGGCAAAGCCCCGCGTTTGATCATTTCATAAACGGTACTTTTTTTAATTTTTAATATATCAGCAACTTCCTGCGGGGTGAGGAGCTTATTATCCATAGGGATACCTCCATTACCTATTTTAAAATATAAAGAAAGATGCTGCGTGTCTGGTTGTAGTCACGCAGCATCAAATTTTGGAAGGTTACGCGCATCGACTAACAACGGGGTAGCAGCCCGGTTGCCAATACAAAATTGGCCGGCGGTATTGGAAACGTCCACCAATTTGCCTTTCCTGACTGCATTATATAAAATAAAAAAGCATATGTCAACAAAAATGAACAAAACAGAATTAAAATAAACAAAAATAAATTAAAAACATTAAGAATAAAAATAATTATTTATTCCAAAAACAATTATGTCAATTCCATACGGTCATAAACTACACGCTCGGAATCTATGCCTTCAATATAAACATTGTCGTTGTTCCAGGATATGGTATAAGGAATATTGACCATTGTATCATCGCTGCATAAGCTTAGTTTGTGCAGCGGGTTGATTTTTTCGCTGTTTCCATTAGTGAAACTAAGACTAAGTGCATCTGTGGTTTTACAGGAACATAACTGACCAGTCTGGTTCCAGACCAAGGAATTAAGATCACCAGTAACGCCTAAAGGCTCAGTGTCAAAAGCAGAGATACTGCCTAGTGGCGTTTTTATTCTTACAGGTGCGGCAGGTTCAATTGATTTTAAGCTGCCACTTTGATAGAAACTGATGCCAATGCGTGTTTTTATCAGACCATATGAAGTCTTTACTGGTAAAAGTGTGCCAGGGAAAAAGGTGACTGAGGCAATTTCTCCTGTTTCATAAAAATGCAGGGTCATGATTTTAGCCTTGATTATTCCACAAGGCAAATTGCTTTCTGTAATTTTGGCCAGTGCTGTTTCTTGCTGTTCGGACCAGTAACCGCCTAATTTACCATTAAGATGAAAGAGTCGGCAAGGTGTTCCAGATGGATAGAAAGTCAAATATTCACAGTAAAAATCGCCAACCGTAGTTTTGATTTTTGTTTGTTGGGCAAGATTTGCTGCAAGCAGCGAGCCGTCAGGATTAAATTTTGCGGAAGGGATGTATTTTCGTCGTGGTGAGCTGAAGTCATGAGCCAGAGAAAGGTTACCAACAGAAGTACTGATAACAGATGGCTTATGGGCAAACGCGGATGCCAGGGAGCCGTCTTTATGATAAGTTATTTCTTTGCAATCTGTTAAAATGCCATATTTTGTTGTAATATCCATTTTATCACTCCTTGCAAACTGTGTTTTTGATAGTTACAAGCAACGCATTATCATTTTTCTTCTTGCTGATTTCATACTTTTGGGCATACTCACCAACCTCAAGCCAAGGTGGAAGATGCGATACGCGAATTGTAAGAGAAAAAAAAGGCGTGCTGTCAAAAAATGGCAGCAGCGCCTTTTTAGTGGTAATTTCAGGGTTCTTGCTCTCTAAAAGCAGATAATCAAGATAATAACAACCTGGGGTTATTTCTATAGGTGAACGGGAAATAAGACTATCGGCAGCCAATTCATCTTTGCTAGCGATAACATCTTTGACTATGTCATTAAGCAGGTTATCGCTTATAGACGGCGCTTCAAAAATTGCAAAACCCATCTTGTCAAATATATGATAAGGTATGCCGCTTATACTGGTAGATAGCAGAATCCTGCATTCTGGCAAGGCAGTAATCAAAGCACGTATTCGCGTGCGTAACTCATCAGTGTTTGTTAACTGTAAATTAATTGGCAATATTTTTTCTGTATGCCAACTCCCTGATGTTTTTTGCAGGATTTTGATGTAGACCGATTCAGGAAAAGGACAAAGCCTGCTTTCGCTATTAATGGTCAAAGCAATTCTTTCTGTCATAAACATCTCCTCCAAAAATAAAGAAATTGTATTTTTTAGAACTATGAACCTCTGAATGATTATTTTGCTTACTATCATACTTCAATTATCTTAATAATACAATATAAACAAAATAAGTTACAAAAATATTTAAAAGTTCATAATTATGACATAAATCAATTCAATTTAGGAATAAGAAATAGATTGTATATGAGCAAAAATCTATTGACAAAGGATTTTTTGCTGTAGTAATATTTATCCAAGTTCTATTCACTGCAAAATATGCAGCTGGTGGGTAAGGACGACTCAAAGCTTATAAAGTGATATTAGTAGCCCCGTTTGTAGCAGAAGCGGAGACAAAGCAGTCTTGTTGGCATGCATAGCATGCCCAGACTGCTTTTTTTGTTAGCTAAATCACCAAAAGCTGCGAGAAATATTTATTTTGGAGGGAATGGAAATGAGACAAGTAGCGATCTATGGCAAAGGCGGTATTGGAAAGTCCACGACAACCCAGAATCTTAATGCAGGCTTAGCAACCATGGGAAAGAAAATTATGATTGTTGGCTGCGATCCAAAAGCAGACTCAACACGCTTGGTTCTAGGAGGATTAGCACAGCAAACTGTTCTTGATACCTTGCGTGAAGCTGGCGATGATGTTGAGCTTGATCTTGTACTTAAAGAAGGTTTTGGCGGTATCAAATGCGTTGAATCAGGTGGCCCTGAGCCAGGCGTTGGCTGTGCAGGACGCGGTATCATCACTTCCATAAGCTTACTGGAAAGATTAGGCGCTTATGAGAATGATTTAGACTATGTGTTTTATGACGTTTTAGGTGATGTTGTTTGCGGTGGTTTTGCAATGCCGATACGTGAAGGCAAAGCGAAGGAAATCTATATCGTTTGTTCAGGCGAAATGATGGCCTTGTATGCAGCCAACAACATTGCCAAAGGTATCACCAAGTACGCTCAAACGGGTGGTGTTCGTTTGGGAGGCCTTATTTGTAACAGCCGTAAGGTTGATGGTGAAGCAGAGCTTGTCGCCGCAGTTGCCAAAGAAATCGGCACACAAATGATTCACTTTGTACCACGTGACAACATGGTACAGCGCGCTGAAATTAATAGAAAAACTGTTATTGAATTTGACCCCACATGTGGACAGGCAGATGAATACAGACAACTTGCTTCCAAAATCGACGGTAATGATATGTTTGTGATTCCTAAACCGATGGAACAGGAAAGACTCGAACAACTGTTGATGGAATATGGCATTATGGGCTGATTCAGCAAATGTACGCAAAGAGAGGGGCAGAATAGATATGATTATGATTCGTGCGGTCGTAAGACCTGAAAAATCCGCCTACGTTTTGTCGGAATTATATGACGCAGGCTATGTTGGCGTTACGAAGGAAGAAGTTTATGGCCGTGGACGTCAAAAAGGCATTACCGTTGGGGAAGTGCACTACGATGAAATTCAGAAAGAGTTATTGATTATTGTGGCAGAAGACAAAGATAAAGACGATATTATCCGTATAATATTGAAAACAGCCAAGACCGGCAATGGTAATTACGGTGATGGTCGTATCTTCGTTGTTGCAGTGGATGAAGCTTATACTATCAGTACTGGCAAGCCGGGCTTGTAAAGGGGGACTGAAAATGAAAGAAATAATGGCATTTATCAGGCTCAACAAGGTCAATGAAACGAAGAATGCGCTGGCATTGGCTGGACTGCCTTCCTTTACTTGTTCAAAGGGAGTTGGACGCGGTAAAAAACCTCTCGCTTCAATTGCTACCAAGGTAATTATGGATAATGAAGGTGAAGTACCGGCCAATGAAATCGGCGAAAGTCTTGCGGAAAGTATCCGCCTTGTTCCAAGACGTTGTTTCTCTTTGGTTGTTGATGATGAAATTGTACCTGTTGCAATCAAGACAATTATTGAAGTAAATCAGACCGGTAATCCTGGTGATGGCAAAATTTTTGTTCTGCCGATAGGGCTAGGATATAATATCCGAACAGGTGCGTCGCAAGACAGAGAGTTTCATGAATAAGGAGGAGCGGGACTATGCAGGAACGCGATAAACTTTTAGATAAATATGCTGCGAAAGTATTTAAGAACCGAAAGGACCATATAGTGCAGCTCGAGCAAGAAGGCGTACCGCAGGAGATCACCGCAAATAGCAGAAGTGTTCCAGGCTTGATGGTGAACCGTGGCTGCTGCTATGCTGGCTGCAAAGGTGTTGTGCTGGGACCGCTTCATGATGTAGTGACAATTACTCATGGCCCTATTGGGTGTGGGTTCTATTCATGGGGAACACGCCGCAATAAAGCCAAGGCCGAGGATGGAAGAAACTTTATTCAATATTGTTTCTCAACAGACATGCAGGAATCGGATATTGTCTTCGGCGGCGAGAAAAAATTGAAGCAAGCAATCGAGGAAGCGGTTGAACTGTTTCATCCAGCGTGTGTCATGATTTGCTCAACTTGTCCTATAGGACTTATTGGCGATGACATCCAAGCTGTTGCAGATTGGGCAAAAACTACCTTTGATATTCAATGCGTGGCTTTTAGCTGTGAAGGTTATCGAGGCGTAAGCCAGTCTGCAGGGCATCATATCGCTAATAATGGGCTGATGAAACATATTATCGGCAGCGGTGACGCTGTTCCGCATTATGGCAAACATACAATTAATATTCTGGGTGAATATAATATTGGCGGTGATGGCTGGGAAACATCGCGTGTGTTAAAACGTATCGGCTATGAGGTGCGGAATGTCTTTACTGGTGACGGCAGTTATGAAGGAATCAAAGATTCGCATATTGCCGACCTCAATCTTGTTATGTGTCATCGCTCTATTAATTATATTGCGGAGATGATGAAAACAAAATTTGGCATTGACTGGTTAAAGGTAAACTTCATCGGTATAGAAGAAACCATTCGCAGCTTGCGGGAAATAGCCATGTACTTTGATGACCCTATAATAACGGCTAAAACGGAGGAAGTTATTGCCGATGAGTATGCTGCAATTGCCGGTGATATGGGCTTTTATAAAGAAAAGCTTACGGGAAAAACGGCAGGAATCTTTACAGGAGGCTCTCGTACACATCATTATCAGGCCTTGCTAAATGATTTGGGTATCAAGACAGTAATAGGCGGCTATGAGTTCGCGCATCGTGATGAGTATGAAGGTCGCGAGGTTATTCCAAATATTAAGCTTGATGCAGATAATAAAAATATTGAAGAAATAACAGTTTCCAAAGATGAGGCCAAGTATCGTCTGATAATCGACCGTGAACGTTTTGAAGAACTCAAGGACAAGATAGAACTGGAAGAATATAAGGGAATGTTCCGAGATATGGGAGCAGGCACTATTACTGTCGATGATTTCAACCACTATGAAACGGAAAAGGTTATCGAGATGTTTAAGCCTGATATCTTTTATTCAGGTATTAAAGACAAGTACGTGATTTTAAAGGCGGGCATACCTTCCCGACAGTTGCACTCGTATGACTATAGCGGCCCATATTCCTGTTTCCAGGGTGCACTGAATTTTGCCAGAGATTCTTATATGGCAATTTATGCACCAGCATGGGGTCTTATTTCTGCTCCTTGGAAAACGACTTCTACCTTGATGGGTAAGATTGGAGGAGAGAAATAATGTTAGATCTTACACCAAAAGAAATTACTGAACGCAAAGCATTAAGAATTAATCCATGTAAGACTTGCCAACCGGCAGGAGCGCTATATTGTGCATTAGGTGTTCATAAATGTATGCCGCATAGTCATGGCTCCCAAGGATGTATTTCTTATCATCGCTCAGTTTTATCCAGACATTTTAAAGAACCGGCAATTGCAACAACTAGCTCGTTTTCTGAAGGTGCCTGTGTATTCGGTGGCGGCAGCAATGTCAAAACGGCAGTAAAAAATATATTTGATATTTATGACCCTGATATTATAGCCTGCCATACGACTTGCCTTTCGGAAACCATCGGTGATGACCTTAATACCTATATTCAGCAAATGGATATACCGGAAGGAAAATTGGTTGTTCATTGTAATACACCTAGCTATGTAGGTTCCCATATTAATGGTTTCTTTAATATGATGGCTGGTTTCATTGAATATCTGGCTGAAAAATCCGAAACCTGTAATGGCAAAACTGGTATTTTCCCTGGTTTTGTTAATCCTGGCGATATGCGTGAAATGAAAAAAATTGCCGGATTGCTGAAAGCTGACTATATCATGTTTCCGGACACAAGCGGTGTAATGGACGCACCAATTACCGGCAGATATGATATGTATCCTAAAGGCGGTACTAAGATTTCTGAAATACGTGGACTCGGCGCGGTTAGAAAAGTCGTGGCACTGGGAGAAATTACCGAACAAGAACCGTGCATGGTGTTAAAACGTAAAACAGGTGTTGACTCAGATATTTTGCCGCTTCCTATAGGCATAGCCAATACGGATGAGTATGTGATGGCACTCGCACGTTTGACACATGCGGAAGTTCCGTATGTATTAGAAGAAGAACGCGGACAAATTGTCGATATTATGCTTGATGCATCAGCACATCTTTTTGGGAAAAAAGCAGCAATATATGGCGATCCTGATACTGTTCTGGGTATTGCCTCTCTGGTGTTGGAAATGGGTATGATACCGAAGTATATGCTAACCGGAACGCCTATTGAGTCTTTCAACAAGAAAGCTGCTGCCTTGTTAGAGAAATACGGAGTTGCTGACCAATGTACAGTCAAGGCCAACGGTGATTTGTTCGAACTGCATCAATGGATTAAGAATGAAACTGTCGATGTTTTGATTGGCACAACTTATGGCAAACAAATTGCTAAAGCCGAAGATATTCCTTTGGTACGTGCCGGTTTCCCTGTGTTAGACCGCCATGCGCATGCTTTGCAGCCTATCGTAGGTTATAAAGGAGCATTGCGGCTAGTGGAAATGATTTTGAACGCAATCCTTGATAAACAAGATCGCGTTTGTGCAGATGAAGATTTGGAAATAGTGTTGTAGTTAAAGAAAAATTATCTAAAGGGACTTTTGCTTACGATGTGGTATGCATTGATGCAGAAGTCCCTTTGCTATCTTAACTTGGCAGGCAAAGGAGTTGTTATTATGACAGCTGACATTTTAGAAGAAAGAAAAAAGTCTATTATCAGCAGTGATTTTTGCTGTCATGGTGATGGCAAAGGTATCAGCTGTGAAAAAGTCAGCGTTTCCGGTTCTGTTAGTCAAAGGGCCTGCGTTTATTGCGGTGCACGCGTTGTCTTAAACCCTATCACGGATGCTTTTCATATTATTCACGGTCCGATAGGATGTTCCAGCTATACATGGGATATCAGAGGCAGTTTGACCAGCGGCAGTGATTTGTTCCGCAACAGTTTTTCTACAGACTTGAAGGAACGTGATATCATTTTTGGCGGCACTAAGATATTGGAAACTGCTATCGATGAAGTAGTCGCAAAACATGATGCAAAACTGATTTTTGTTTATGCAACCTGTATAGTTGGTGTAATAGGTGATGATATTGAAGCTGTTTGCAGAGCAGCTGAGGCAAAATACAACATTTTGGTAATTCCTGTTAAAGCTCCCGGCTTTTCCGGCACCAAAAGTCAAGGCTACAAACTGGCCTGTGACGCCATCATGAAAGTTATTATGCCTGCCTTTGATGGTAGTAAAATACCAGGCAGCATCAATATATTAGGAGACTATAATCTCTCCGGTGAAATGTGGATCATGCAGGGATATTTTCAAAGACTTGGCATTAAAGTCAATGCCACCATTACTGGGGATGCTTCTTTGGAGACCTTGCAAACAGCATCAAAATCAGTACTGAATATTGTGCAATGTGCAGGGTCCAGTACATATCTGGCTAAAAGGATGGAGCAGGAATGGGGGATACCTTATATCAAGGTCAGTTTCTTTGGCATTGAAGATACTAGTAACTCTCTTCTGCGCGTAGCAGCTGCTTTGGGTGACGAAGCTGTAATGAAGAAAGCCGAAACAATGACTAAAATAGAAAGTAGCAAGCTGCAGGATTTTTTGACAAAATATAAGCCGAAACTAGCTGGTAAGAAAGCTGCTATCTATGTCGGCGGCGGTTTTAAGGCTATTTCACTAATTCGGCAGTTTAATGAATTGGGTATAGAAACAGTCGTTGTTGGTACACAGACAGGACAGAAGGAAGAATATGACATCATCAGAGAACTCAGCAGTCCCGGTACCATAATTATGGATGATGCCAATCCTTCTGAACTCGAAACCTTCATGAAGGAGAAAAAAGCGGATATCTTAGTCGGCGGCGTCAAGGAACGACCATTGGCCTATAAATTAGGAGTAGCGTTTTGCGACCACAATCATGAACGAAAACATGCCTTGTCCGGGTATGACGGTGTTAAAAATTTTGTTGAGGAAATTAATCTGAGCATTAACAGCCCTGTTTGGGAATTGTTAGCTTGAAGCAAAGAGAGGGTCGCTGACTATGAGTATGAATCTCGTTAATCTTAATGTAAATCCATGTAAAATGTGCATGCCTATGGGCTCTGTTACGGCCTTATTCGGAATCAGGCACTCTATGAGCATTTTGCATGGTTCACAGGGCTGTGCGACTTATATCCGCAGGCATATGGCAACACACTATAATGAACCAATCGACGTGGCCTCTTCTGCTCTTACGGAACAAGGTACTGTTTTTGGTGGTGCCGATAACCTTCTCAAAGGTATTAAAAATGTGATCAAGGTTTATAATCCCGAACTCATTGGTATTTCCACAACCTGCTTGGCGGAAACAATTGGGGAAGACGTGAAGGGGATCATTCATCGTTTTTACGCTGAAAATCCAGATGAAAAAGTTAAAATAATCCATGTCTCGTCCGGTGGTTATGCAGGAACTCAGTATGAAGGATTTTTTCGTGCCTTACACTCGGTTTTGGCGCAGACACCTATGCTGGAAGAAAAAAACAATAAAATAAACATCATTACAGGACAGATTTCTCCTGCGGATACCAGGTGGTTAAAAACCATTCTTGACCAAAGCGGCTTGGAATACATTCTTCTGCCGGATTTAGCAGACAACCTTGATGGCGGTTATAATCATGAATACAGCCGCTTACCAGAAGACGGTACAACGCTGGCAGAAATAAGCCAGATGGGTGTGGCTCGCTTTACACTGGAATTGACCAATTTCGTAGAAGATGTATATTCACCTGCCAAATATTTGTCAGATACTTATGGCGTACCTTATAAGAGAATATCATTGCCGGTGGGTTTAAAAGCGACTGACACACTCCTGAATGAACTGAAAAAGCTTGGTGGAATTGTTATTCCCGTCGTTGCAGCAGAGCGCAGGAGATATCTGGATGCTTTGGTCGATGCCCATAAATATAGTGCTTTGGGACGTGCGGTAATTTTTGGTGAACCTGATATCGTAAAGGCAATAACCGATTTATGCTGCGAAAGCGGCATTGTGCCAGTGGTTGTAGCAACTGGCAGTGAATGTGCGGATTTGAGCGCAGTATTGCAGGAAAAAGTGCAAAAAGCCTGCGACAGATTGCTTATTGAAAAAAACTTTATTATTGATGACGCGGATTTTGACAATATTGAAGAGCTGGCAACTGAAACACACGCTAATGTAATGATTGGTAATGGCGACGGCCGGCGTGTTGCTGCTAAATTGGGCATTGATCTTATTAGATGCGGTTTTCCGATTCATGACCAGGTAGGCGGTCAGAGAGTTCGCATGCTTGGTTACGAAGGTTCGTTGGACATGCTGGACAAAATTAATAACGCACTTTTGCTGCAGGTAAACAGAAACTTCAAAAGTGATAATTATGCTAAATATTATTCTGGAAGTCGATACGGCGGCGATGGCAGCAAATT
>JAAYVM010000152.1 GCA_012517145.1 Acholeplasmataceae bacterium | reverse complement strand
CCTGAGCCAGGATCAAACTCTCCAAAATAGTTTTATTTTGAAGAACCATGATTGGCTCTTTTAAAATACTGACTTGTTTTTTTCGATGTATATCTCGAAATTATTGACTCGGTCAAATCTTCCGATTCGACCCGCACATTCGTTTTTGGTTTTATTCAGTTTTCAAGGATCTTGCTTGCGTTTGCCGCTCTTGACGACTTGTACAGTATATTACAATTTCATCTCGGAGTCAAGCACTTTTTTGAACTTTTTTCGGCTCATTCAGTGGCTCTCACCCGACGGCTTATTTATAATACCAGTTTTTATGCCCTTTGGCAACCCCCTTACGCAAGTTTATTTGAAATTTTGTCTGCCGCTAAAATGCGGCAGACAAATCATGACCTATTTCTCAACCTTATACTTAAAATTATCAATGGTCGGGCGCAAATCAGAGCCGCCTTCCTGAGCATCTGCTGCCAACAAGGATTGAATGATTATTGCACATTCAAGACGTTTTTTCTGCAACTTACAGCCATATTCATAAGGTTTGCTGATATCTCCATTAATAAGATCAGCATTGGCATGACAGCCGCCGCTGCAGAAAAACCTTGCCCAACATTCACGACAGGCAGGTTTGTTCATTACGTGCATATGACGGAACTTTTTAACAAGTTCAGGTTTAACCACGCCAGTATCGAGCGTTCCGCATTTATATTCTTCCCTACCAACAAATTGATGACAAGGATAAATATCGCCTTCTGGTGTTATTGCAAAGTATTCATGACCGGCACCACAGCCAGCAAGTCTCTTAGCAACACACGGGCCATTATCGAGCGCTACATTGAAGTGGAAGAAATCAAAAGGGTTGCCTTCTCGCCTTCTTTGCAGATAAATTCTAGCCAATTTTTCATATTCTGCCATAATTACTGGCAAATCATCTTCTGTCAGCACATAGGGTTCATCAATACCTACGACAGGCTCGACAGAAATTTCCTTGCCTACCTTCGTCATATCGAGTACTGAATCAGCAAAATGTACATCATAATGGGTATAAGTTCCCCGCAAATAGTAGTTCTTGCCTTCACGACTTTCTATTACTTTCTTAAAGCCACGTACAGCTGAATCGTAACTGCCTGTTTTATTTGGGAAAGGCCGCATTTCATCGTGGGTTTCTTTTTTACCATCCAGACTCAAGACCAGCATTACGCGGTTTTCATTCAAAAACTCTATAATGTCATCATTCAATAAAGTACCATTGGTCGTTAAAGTAAGTTTGATGTTCTTACCTGTTTCCTTCTCACGCTTGCGCACATAATTTATTACATGACGAACAACCTCAGGATTGACCAATGGCTCGCCGCCAAACAGATCCAGTTCAAGATTATGCCTTTTTTTGCTGCCTTCGATGGCAAATTCTACTGCCTTTTCAGCAATTTCTTTGCTCATCAATTCACGCTTGCCGCCAAAATCGCCAGTACCAGCAAAACAATAACCGCAGCGAAGATTACAATCATGAGCAATATGCAAACAAAGGGACTTAAGGACCGGTTCTTCGCTAAAAGTATCAGGCACAGGGTATTCGGGCGAAAACAAAAGACCTTCATCTTTTAATTCATGCAGCTCTGCCAGAACTTCCCTGAGTTCTTCATCAGGATAACGGCCGGCAAAAGCCCTAATGGTTTCTTCGTCATTTTCACCGTTAAAAACATCCAGGACATCGTAGATTATTTCGTCAACTAGATGAACAGCACCGCTATTAATATCAAGAACGGCCATATTGTCGTCCAGTTTCATTTTATGAATCAGCAATTAAACTTTCCGCCTTTCTTTTACAGAAAAATAGCTCCCTGCGCTGGCAGGGAGCATAAGTGCTTCAAACACTCATTATTGTTTTTCGCAAACTTGGTTGCCAACAGTACAGGAAGTCTTGCAAGCTGATTGGCAGGAAGCTGGGCATTCTCCGCAACCACCGGTTTTTAAAGTTTTGTTCAACATAGCTTTATTCACGGTTTTAATATGTTTTTTCATTATGAACACCTCCGATGTATTCTTGAATTAGTATTATTTTATATTCTTTTAGCTAATACTGCAAGTACTATTATCTTTTTGACTAAAAGAACCTGCGGGCTTTAGTGATATCAAGACCGTACGAACGAGTCCAACTGCTAATCTGTGCCCACAGCAATCGCTTGGCAAACATTTTTACATCCTTACCATCATTAAAGATATTGACACGATACAGCTGGTAAACAGGTGTATCTACAGTATTAACACCATCAATACCAGTCGCAGCAGCGACATAACCATTCTTTGCCAGTGCACTATAAACATCATCATTATAGCTACCGAAAGGATAAGCAATTGTATTTACATTAAAGCCAGAATCAAACTTATTTAAAAACTCTTTCGAATTTTTTAGCTCAGCTTCAAGTTCCTCAGGCTTAGACTTTGCCAAAGCCACATGATTCCATGTATGAGAGCCAATTTCCCAACCATTCTCTTTCAAGCTGACAACGTCCTCCCAGGTCACATACCCAGGCCAAGCCATATACTTTATAGCGATGAAGATTGTACCTGTATAACCATATTTTTTCATTATAGGCATAGCTACACGATTGTTATCGCAATAACCATCATCAAAAGTTATAACAAAATTTTTATTAAAGGCATCAGGACCCATTGCTCTCTTATTTACGAATTCATTAAGGCTGATACTTTTATAACCATTATCATGAAGATATTTCATTTGTGACTCAAAAACATCAGGCGGCATGCTGTAGATGTCCTTATTAGTTGTAATCCTGTGATATGCAAAAACAGGAACACTATGATTGCAAAATTTAACAAAATCCGCATATAAAGCAGTACCAATAACTACAAAAAATCCAAAAACACAAAGAATAATCTTGACCACTCTTGACATCAATCAGTCATCCCCAAATCTTTAGCTATCTGTTCCAATTTTTTCAGCCTATGATTAATTCCGGATTTACCTATTTTGCCTGTTGCCATATCGGCAAGCTCGATCAAAGATGCTTCCGGATAAGCAAGACGCATTTCTGCAGTTTCTCGCAAAGTAGACGGTAATTTAGAAAGCCCTAAAACTTCACCTATATACTTAATGCTTTCAATTTGATGAACGGCTGCTTGTACGGTTTTATTCAAATTAGCTGTTTCGCAATTGACAATACGGTTAACATTATTGCGCATCTCTTTAATTATACGCACATTTTCAAATTCCATCAAGGCATGATGGGCACCAATTACCGAAAGAAAAGATGTTATCGCATTTCCTTCTTTAAGATAAACAATATACTCACCTTTCCTGTCAGTCATTTTAACCGGCATAGAAAAAGAGTGAATTATACTCCGGATCAATTCCGCAAATTCATAGTTACCTGTAACCATTTCCAGATGATAATCACCGGCAGGTCTGCTTACAGAGCCTCCAGCCATAAAGGCCCCCCGTAAAAAAGCCCTGCGGCAACAGCTGGAAGAAAGAAGTTTAGCTTTTCCTTCTGCAATGCTTGTTAAAAGTTGAAGTGTCTCAAGAGCCATACTGACCTCTGGCGATGGCAGAACCCTAACCTGATAGCGGTTATTTTTCTTCAGACGCCTGGAACGCGTTATTACAACCTCTGTCTGGAGTTTGAAGTTAGTTTTCAGAAGTTGCAGCATCCTTCTCGCCAAAGCGGCATTTTCTGTTGAGAAGTGAATGCCTATATTTCTGCCGCTCAAAACAATTGCGCCGCTCATTTTCAGCAGACCATACAATTCACCTTTATCACAGCAGCTTTTTTGTCCTTCAATCCTGGCCAGTTCGTTTTTGACTTCATTTGAAAAAGACACCATTCTACTCCCCACGTTTATTTTTTTCCAGGTTTCTTATGCTTTGGCGGACAAAGACATAATCAAAAAATTGCATTCCTTTGCCGAAAAGCCGCAGACGATATACTAAAGAAATAATAGTCTGTGCGAGTTTAACAGGGTTATGTCTGACAAAATCAGTAGTACTGATTAAGCTGTTGGCTACTACCTCTATACCAAGCTGACGAATTTGCTCAACATCAGGCGATACAGGCATAGAGCCCTTTTCCTGGTACATAGCAAGCTGTGCAGCGGTAACACGTTGGCTGTTGACTACTACATAATCAAGAAATTGCTCGCCAACATGGTCAACAATCGCTTTTACATGTTCATAAGCACCATAACCATCGGTTTCCCCAGGTTGGGTCATGACATTGCAGACATAAATCTTAACAGCTTTCGACTCAATAATAGCTTTTTTTATTTCAGGCACCAACATATTGGCAATTACACTTGTATAAAGGCTGCCAGGACCAAAAATCAAGACATCTGCTTTCATGATCGCAGAAATCGCCCCTTGAGTTGCTTTGGCATCCGACGGAATAATTTCCAATTTTTTAATTCTCTTTTGCGCCAACGATATTTCTGACTCGCCTTTGACAATTGTGCCATCAGCCATCTCTGCCATCAAATTAACATTTTCTAGTGTAGAAGGCACCACATGCCCTCTTACCTTCAGGATTTCACTTACGGCCACCAAGCCGGCTTCCATACTGCCTTCAGCTTCAGCCAAAGCAGCAATGAACAAATTACCAAGATTATGGCCAGCCAATGGAGTATCGCCTTTGAAACGATACTGCATGACCTTCTCCATCAATGGCTCTGTATCTGCCAAAGCAACCAAGCAGTTACGCAGGTCACCAGGAGGTATAATCCCCAGCTCTTGGCGCAAGCGCCCGGAAGAACCACCATTATCAGCAGTTGAAACAACTGCTGTGCAATTATGAGTTATATATTTCATACCACGCAAAAGAACGGAAAGGCCTGTACCGCCGCCAACAACAGTTATCGCCGGCCCTTTGTTCAATTTGCGCTGCCTGAAAATTCGTTCCATCAAAGATGTATTCTCGCCTGGCAGCACAGATTCCATAACTGAGTGAATAATCTGTCTGGTAGCATAGAACATAACAATCAGACCAATCAAAAGAATCGAAATACCACCAGCCATCGAAATTGCCTTGTAATACTCGCCCGTTGCCATATACATCATCCGGAACAATAGTTCTTCGATGAAACCTATAAATTGATAATTGAATACTAAGGCTATGCCGATAGCAGAAAAGACCGCGCCGATTGTAAATAAAAACAACCAACGTTTTAAATTCATACCCGGCCATAACCACTTAATCCAGCCCATAGAATCCTCCCGAATTATTTTTTATCAAGATCACGGTGTGAGACCTGCGCCTCATAATCATGTTCACGTAAGAAGTCCCGCAGTTTATTTGCTATGAATACCGAGCGGTGATTACCTCCTGTACAGCCAATGGCAATACTAAACTGGCTTTTACCTTCTTTCTGATATTCCGGCAATAAAAACAAAACCATATCCTCAAGCTTTTTGGTAAACTCACGTGTAATCTGATAATTCCAGATATACGTTATTACCTCCTGGTCATTACCTGTGAGCATTTTCAACTCTGGAACGTAAAAAGGATTAGGTAAGAACCGAACATCAAACATCATGTCACAATCAAGCGGTATGCCATGCTTAAAACCGAACGATTGTATGATAACATTCATCTTGGAAAAACTGTCACCACTGCCATAAAGTGCAATAATTTTATCCCGAAGGTCTGTTGTCGTAGTGTTTGTGGTATCCAAAATATGAGTTGCTTTGGCTCTTACATTACCAACCTTTTCTCTTTCCTTTGTTATGCCCTGGCTTAGGCTGCCCTCATTAGCTAGCGGGTGCCTACGTCTGGTTTCCTTATATCTTCTGATCAAGACTTCATCACTGGCATCAAGAAACAGAAGCTCATACTTCATACCGTTAAGCTTCATTTCGTCTAAAACGCCAACCATTTCCTCGAAAAATTCTCCGCCGCGAATATCAATAACAAAAGCAATACGATTTACTTTGCCTTCAGTTTGCATACAAAGTTCGGCAAATTTTGGAATCAAGGCAGGCGGCAGATTATCAACACAAAAATAATTAAGATCTTCCAAAGTTCTCATAACTTGCGTTTTGCCGGCGCCGGACATGCCTGTAATAATTAAAATTCTTGAATCGCTCATAAAATCACCTCCGCTCTCTAAAAACGTACCTGGTCTTTATAAAAAGCAGTTCTTTCAATATCTAAGTACATTAAATATAGTATACTATTTTACTCAACCAATGAAAAGGACAATTACTGTGCTTTATGCTAAGTACAAAGAGTCTGAAACATTTTAAAATGTTTCAGACTCTTTGTTAAAACGCACAGGGATCGGAAAAATTGGTTTGATTGCCAGAAGCAATTCTGGCAAAGACTTCTTCAATAGCTTGTTCAAGCTTGTCCAGCATTATCTCTATCTCTTCTTTAGTGCTGGCAAGCGGTGGCATGAATATGATAACGTCGCCGATATTTCTAACGATTAAACCGTATTTTCTGGCTGCCTGGCAAATGCCGCCTGCCATCTGCAATTCTGCTGCAAATGGTTCTTTCTTTTCTTTATCATGCATAAGCTCAATACCTGCCAACATGCCGCATTGTCTTGCATCACCAACATATTTCATTTTATTCATTTTTGTCATATGCTTGGCAATTACATCCAT
>JAAYVM010000151.1 GCA_012517145.1 Acholeplasmataceae bacterium | reverse complement strand
AGATTATCTGCTCTATGATAATAAAATCTGCACTGGCGAAGAAGCTGCTGAATGCAGTTCCTGTCTGCAATCACGACTGCAAAGCATTGGCTATCAAATTGTCGTTGACCGCGGCGATTATAAAGAATAAGTATCTCCTCATTAGGCACTACTTAATGAAGCATGCAAAAGGGGTTCGATAATGGAAAGTAAACAACGATTAAACACTTATCGTAATTTAAACAATTGGCATAATTTTCGTCTGCGGCTCTTTGGTGAAGGTATCATTGTCGGACTGTTCGCTGGCGTTATAGTTGGTTTTTTTCGGTACGCCCTAAACTTTGTTGAAGTTCAGCGTGGCGCTATCTACCGCTATATGGCTTCCAGCGACTGGATAATTACGGTACTTTGGTTCGGCATTCTGCTTTTGACGGCTGCAATCCTCCATTTTTTGGTTGCTTATGAGCCTCTTTCGGCAGGAAGCGGGATTCCACAAGTCAAAGGTGCTATTCTCGGTTTTTTCAAAATGCGTTGGTTTCATGTTCTTTGGACTAAATTGGCGGGTGACATTTTGGGTATAGGAGCCGGTCTCTCGCTAGGCCGTGAAGGGCCTTCTATCCAGCTGGGAGCGATGGCAGCACAGGGTCTTAGCCGACTGCTCGGACGTTCAAGAATGGAAGAGCGCTATTTATTGACCAGCGGCGCAAGTGCCGGACTTGCGGCGGCCTTCAATGCCCCTTTAGCCGGTGTTATTTTTTCCTTGGAAGAATTACACCATAATTTTTCAGCAGTAGTACTGCTCCCTGCTATGGCTGCCGCGCTTACAGCAACGGCAGTTTCACAACTAATCTTTGGCAGCGCTACAATTTTTAACTTCTTGGACTTGCCGGCACTGCCGCTCCAGTATTTCGGGCTTATTATCATATTAGGCCTTATTTTGGGTGTTTTCGGAGCACTTTTTAATTACTCCCTCATCAACGTCTCTAAGTTTTACCAGCTACCATTTTTTAAGAATACCTTTTCGCGAGCCGGCTTCGCACTGATTCTGGCCGGCATTCTTGGTTTTTATCTGCCGGAAGTGCTTGGCGGAGGCAATGAACTGATCGACACCATTGCGAAAAAACACTTCCCGCTGACGATTATAGCCATCTTTCTCTGCGGCAAATTTATTTTCACGATGTTAAGTTACGGCTCCGGCGTGCCAGGCGGTTTTTTCCTGCCTATGCTTGTCATAGGAGCTTTAGCCGGCAACCTTGTAGGTACTTTCATGGTGGGCTTGGGTTTATTGAACCCTTATTTTCATCAAAACATGGTTGTTTTTGCCATGGCTGCCTTCTTTGCTGCCTCTGTTCGTGCGCCAATTACCGGTACTATCCTTGTCATGGAAATGACTGGTTCTTTTGAACACCTCTTTCCTTTGGTAATAGCTTCCATCAGCGCTTATCTTGCTGCCGAAGTCTGCAAAACCGAACCAATTTATGACCGCCTTCTACAGCGTTCTCTTGATGGTATGAATAAACAAAACATCAACTACGTCCCTGATAAAACCAGAAATGTGATCGAAATTTCCATTTGCAGCGGCTGCGCGCTTGATGGCAAACTGGTTAAAAACATTGACTGGCCGGAACATACTCTCCTTGTCGATATCAAGCGTGGTGAAAACGATATAGTTCCTAATGGTGAAACATTATTGTTAGCCGGCGATTTTCTTTACGTTCTGACCGACAATGCCAATGCCGAAAATGTACGCAAGTTGGCTGAAGAAAATTAAGCAAAACGTCATTTGTCTGAAGTAAAAATAGCCCTGCTATTCTTTAAAAAGAATAGCAGGGCTATAATTTTTTATATTGTTTTTAGAAATGAGTAAAGCCTTTTTTGAACGTAGCACTAAAATCAAAGGTAGCAAAATAATCTGCAGGTGTTTCAGCACGGCGAATCATTTCT
>JAAYVM010000150.1 GCA_012517145.1 Acholeplasmataceae bacterium | reverse complement strand
TAGGCATCGTCTGATGAAACGCGGTATCAAAAACCGCCACCATCGGCACGTTTGGCATGATGCTGCGGCATGCTTCGATACCCATCAGATTGGCCGGATTATGCAATGGCGCCATAGGTATACACTTTTTAATGTCTTCTATTACCTGATCATTGATGAGCACAGATTGGTTAAACGTCTCCCCTCCATGCACTACCCTGTGCCCAAAGGCTGCAATTTCGGTCAAGTCCTTTATTACTCCGTACTCCTTATTTACCATAGCATCAAGAACCATTTGTATGCCTTCTGTATGATTAGCTACTGGCCTTTTTATTTCTATTGCGTAATCATAAACAGAATAATGCTTCAAGAAGCTTCCATCGTTGCCTATCCTTTCCAGTAGCCCCTTGGCTAAAACCTTTTTAGATTCGCTTTCTATCAGCTGATACTTTATTGAGGAACTTCCACAATTCAAAACAAATATATTCAATTTGACCCCACCTCAAATACGGTTAAATATTAACACCGTTATAGATTAATTTCTTAATACCAAGGCCACTGAGTACTAGTATATAAGAACGAACATCGTTCTTATAGTCACAGAGAAAAACATTATGATAATGCATGGATTGAATCTATCGTTCCATTTTACGGAATTAATTCCATTGTTATGAGTCGACCCACCATTAAATTTTTTACTCAAACTGTGAACTATTTTTTAAAACCCAAACATCACCCTTAATTCCATATTAAGGAACTTATTCCATTTATATGCAATGCTTATAAAAACAATTTTTAGGTTTTCGTATTCGCTAAATTTTTCTTTTTCGACAGAATTACTTTTTCTCCCGCTATAGCTCCCCATAAAATATCTTATTAGCTGCCCTATCCGTATAATTCTTTTCTAGCATGGCTTTATGGGATAGAAATTCTGGGTCATCCATGTATTTAGCATTATTTGGACAAACCATTATACAGGCTTGACATTTAATGCAAATACCCGTAACATTCAACGGATTTTCTTTGCTAATAGAACCCATTGGACAAACAGCAACACATAACCCACACTTCTGACATTTTACCACATCAGTTTCAGGCTTAGCTTTTAGAAATACTGCAGGCTTTCCGTCTACCCCAAGAGGTGTATAATATGACCCTACAACGTCACGTTTGCTAATTTCAACTGGTTTGGGAATATTTGTCATTCTTTTAATTTTCTCAGCAAGTTTCTTAGCAAACCTCTGCATTTCTTCACTGTCTGCTGCATCAGGACGCCCTGCGCCTATCTTGTCGGAAAATACATGAGCGGAAACAAAAGCTGCCCCCGCTATTGTATGAAAGTTGTTTCTTTCTAACTCATTTCGCAGTTCGAAAAGGCAATCATCATAATTTCTATTGCCAAATACAGCAATAGGCACCGCCAACGCTCCATTCCCTATAGCACCGCTTCGTACATAAGGCAACAGCTTGTTTGGAATCCTGCCTGCATAAACAGGCGTTCCCCATATCACTAAATCTTCTTTCTGGAAGTTCAGATGATGATTTCTGTTTTGCGGCAAAGTATAATCAATAACTTTAATAGGATGACCAAGTTCAGCGCCAACAGTAGTCGCTACATCTTTAACAATTTTAGCAGTATTTCCAGTAGGACTAAAATATACTGCAAATATGTTATTGATCATTTTTCTATAAAAGCTGGCTTGCGTTTCTCTAAATAGGCCTTCATGCCTTCCTTTTGGTCATCTGTTGCGAAGCATAAGCCAAATACCTCTCCCTCGTAAGAGACACCTGTAGTGATATCCGCATCAATACCTCGGTTGACAGCGACTTTTGCCAATTGAACAGCAAGCTTTGCATTATTTTTTATTTTCTCGGCCGTCTTCATGACAGCT
>JAAYVM010000149.1 GCA_012517145.1 Acholeplasmataceae bacterium | reverse complement strand
GATTTCACAATTAAAAGATTCGCTGATGGGGCAAAACTTTCCAAAATGTACGAAAGTGGTTGTGAATTCGCAATGGTAGTATACAATAATGATCCAAGCCCTCCACAGCCAATGTTTGCCCTGGACAAGTGTGTGTTTGGAGAAGATAGCTGGGAAAACTTTGATGGTTCAAAACCTGTAGACCAGAGCTTAACTGGAAAAGCAGTTGCAAGGCGCTTATTATCCGAAAGCGTATCTAAACCAGGATATGCTCAGTGTTAAACTCTTAATATATATATTTTTTTTATTTTAAAATATATAGGTGATAAAAAATGGTCGTAAAACAACGACAAATTAGAGAAGATGAAGAGTGGGTAAATCCACAATTCAAAGAAAACGAGGAAGAAACTTTTTTAGAAGAAGAAAAAGACGAAGCGGTATTAACCCCTGAAGATATTGAAGCTCTCCAACCTTTAGCTGAAGAAGCTAAAGAAGAATATCAAGAATATCAGAAAGAGAGACTTGAAAGAAATATTGCAACAAAAGAAAAACTTCTAGGGTATAAAAATAAACTCTTCGAAATAGACGTCAATGTCGGTGACGAAATACTTACCTTTAAGGCTAGACGAATAACCGACGCAGAACGATCAGAATTACTTGGTATTAATTATGGATTAGCACAAAGAGCTCAAGCATCCTTATTAACCGGCAAACCACTTAAAGATGATGAATATAATGCCATAAAAGAAGATGGTTACCGTTTACTTGCTGAGGTTATTGTAGAACCTAAAATGTCAGTTGAAGAGTGGAAAGAAAATACTCATACTGCATTATTAGATAAACTTTTCCTTGAAGTTCAGAAGCTTCAGACGGAGGTAGATGACGTAAGACTCATCAATGACTTTCGAAAAGCTCCTGGCCGAAGATAGTGAATATCAAGTATTATATTTAGTTTGTAAATTACTTCATAAAGCACCCTCAGAAATTGGGAAATTATCAGCAGAAGAAGTTAGTTTTCTTAAAGCTGGTGTCTTATGGGATATTAAAATGACTGGGGAAAGGATGTGTCCCCTAATTTAAAAGAGGATTGTAAAAAATGGCTTATGGAATGTCTCCTTATACCCCTAGTACTGGATTAAGTGAGGTCCGGAGTGGGGAGCAAGTCCTTAATTTTATTATATCATCCACTAATATGGCTACTCCCGGTATATTAGCCGTACAAGCTGGATTAGCTAATCTAAGTGCAATAGGACTTCGTACTGGGTCAACACTTACCCAAGCATTAAGTGTACCCGCCGCAGGATTATTAGCAGTAGGTGGAGCAGCAACATTAGGCTTAGGACTTGCCACTTACCAAGCCGCAAAATTTGAGGACCAACTTAAAAAAATGCAGGCCGTAAGTGACCTTAGCAATACTGACCTTAGTCGAATGTCAAACCAAGTAAAAGAATTAGCTATGCAATATGGTATTGGAGCCACTGAAATCGCTAGTAGTATGCAAGACATTGGCCGAGCCGGTATTACAGAAGCCTCTACACAAACAGCCGTATTTACAAATGCTCTTAAAATGGCTAAAATAGAAGGAATGGCATTAAGCGATGCCATTGAAGGAGTAATTACCCAAACCAATCTCTGGGGAGGAGATATAAGTAATGTCGAGCAATATCAAGGTCTTGTTGAACGTATTACCACTGCTCTTGTCCATGCATCACAAATATCAGTAACTGATGTACAATCTCTTCTAATGGGTGCAAGATATGCAGCAGGAACCGCACAATTAGGTGGATGGAGTCCAGAACAAACCTATGGAATGCTCGCATACATGGGAAGCAAAGGAATACCCGGAGATGTTGCTGGAACTGCATTACGTGGATTTTTAAGTAAAACATCCATGGAACAGCCCCAGTATATTAAAGCATTAAGTAGAATTGGTCTCACCCCACAAGACCTATGGACTGAGGGAGGAAATAGATTACTAGATCCCGTATCATTACTCACCAAAATTATGGAAAACCCTCAGTATAAAGCATTATCCCAACAAGAACAACTTGGCCTATGGACTCAATTAGCCCAACAAAAAACTTCACAGCAAATATTAAAACTTAAACCAGATGAATTGCAAGAATATATGAATAAAATGAAAGAGCAATTCGATCTCGATGCAAAAGTTGCTACAGCAATGGACAGCGCAATGGAACAGTTCAACCGTTTAAAATCTACAATAGAAGTTGGGTTAATTAACATTGGAGAAACATTTACTCCAGTTATTAAAGCAGTCACAGAAGGATTACAATGGATACTCTCCCTACTCGCCAATAGTAAAGTTGCAACAGCCGCATTAGGTGCTGCACTTAGTGTCTTAGCGGGTGGTGCAGCCCTTGTTTTAATAAGATGGGTTGGTAGTGCCTTTAAATATCTATGGGAAACTATTATGATGGCAAAAGGCGGAGTAATGAATATAGTTGGCTCCATATTTAGCGTAGGAGCCGCTAGTGAATCCGCAGCAACTGGACAAGGTGTATTCGCAGCAAGTGCAAGTAATGTTAATAGAATTTTAGCACAACAAAATGCTGAATTATCAGAAGCCATCGTTCAATATAATAGTTTAAGAGCCTCAATGGTCTCCCCAACAACAGGAGCCGTAATCGGACCCGCCCCTGGTGCTCAACCAGTAACTTCAACAGGCAAAGGCAAACAAGGATTAAGAGGAGGATTAACAAGCCTATTCTCTTTAGACCCTACCAGCAGTCTTTTAGTTAAAGGAGGAATGGTTTCAGAATCAACTGCATATGCTTCAAAACTATCTCAAGCAGAAGTAGGAGCAGCAAGGGCTCATATGCTAACTGGGATGGGATTTGGCTCTTCAACTCAACAAAGAGCAATAGCAGGAACAGTTGCACAAAGTAAATCTTTAGCAACATTAGGGGCCAGTGCCGGAGGAGCAACTAGTGCGATAACCTCTCTTGGACTATCCTTAACAACATTAGGCCCAATTCTACTCGCTCTTATACCAATAATTATCGGTGTTGCATGGTGGTGGCATAACTACTCTAATGATTTAAAGCAACTTGAAAAAGAACATGATGCTGCAATCGCTAAAGTTGATGAATTAAAAAATAAATTAATCGAATTAGAAAACACAAACCCCGCCGCTAAACAATTAGAAGATTGGAAAAAGACAAATGCTGAACTCGAAAAGGCTAAGGCATATTCACAAGAATTAGCATGGAAAAAAGCCGAAAAAGAAGCCGAACCATTCTGGAGTTTTAGTATTTTTGGGAAAGCTTCTCCTTGGGCATCTCCAGAAGAAGGCCCAGCAGGATTATCGCAAATAGCTCCACTCTATGGACGTCTTGGACTAGAGAAAGAATTAGGAATGAGTTCAAAAGAATATAAAACAGCAACTATGTTAATGCAAGATAACTGGGCTGACATAGCTGAATATTCTGCTAAAATTGCTGAACTCGATTCTCGTCGCCATGAAATGAGTGAAGATGAATATCGAAGACAGCGGGATTTAATATATAGACAATCAAAATTAACCGGTACTTTTAAGACACGAGAAGAAGCTGATGATGCAAGAACAATTTATAGAGAAGAACAAATACGGTCAAAAGCATGGAATGTAGCATGGGAATCTTTTTGGCTAACACTTCAAAAAGTTGGCGAATTAATACTTACTGTAGTTCTTCTTCCATTTAGGGTTCTCACTGGTCAACTTTATCAAAGTGGAGATGCCGCATCTCAGGCCGGAGGTCAAGCGACTATATTTAGTGGAAATATACATAGTCTCGGCCAGATGATGGTAGCAATGTCTAATACGGCTTTACTTGCGGCTGTTAATATATATAATGCAGCGGTTTGGTTAGGAAATGTTATTGTTGTTCTCCGTAATACAACAGATAGATTGACAAAGGATCCCACCAATGCATTGGGGATTATTAAACAAATGGGCCAAGAACTCATGGCTCCTGGAGCTTTACAAAGTGGACAAATATCCGCGGAACAATTAAGAGCCCAAATCGGTGCAGGAGTAGATGCAGATTTAGCAGCACAAGGATATGGAGCAGGAGGATCCGGACCAGGAGGAGGTGAAGCTTCTGGCGGCCAAGGTGGTAGTGGCGCTGGTGGCAGCGGCGGGGAACAAGGGGGGAAAGTTAGGGCCGGATATGATATTTCATTTATAATATGTTCTAAAAAAACCCTCCCCCCCTTGGACCCCAATCTCTTCAAACGTCGCCCCACAATAGAATTAACACAAAAACAATTTAGAATAGATGCTATGCACATAAATACTG
The DNA here is from genome assembly GCA_012517145.1 of Acholeplasmataceae bacterium. GTDB lineage: Bacteria > Bacillota > Negativicutes > Acidaminococcales > Acidaminococcaceae > RZYP01. Next base: position 3,492 of record JAAYVM010000149.1, on the reverse strand, counting down.
CTGACAAACCCGAAGCTATTCAAGCCGGAGTACGTAACGCTATTATTGATGTGTCAGCATCAGAAAAAGTATAAAGGTAATAAAAATGGCTGAACCCACCATTCAATTAGGAAGAGGACAAATTTTAGTCGCCACAGATTCAATAAGCTGGTTAACAGATGCTTATGAAGTAGAAGTTATACCCAGAAAAACTGACTTTGAACTATTTGAATCTTATTCAGGTATTATCTCTATTCGAAAATTGTTAGATATTCATACAGAAGTCACATTTAAAGTACTTATTACTGAAGAGAAATCACCAAATTATGATCCTAATATCCATGAGAAAAATCGAGCAGATTTCGTAAGACGTAGAAAGGAATTTCTTGAAGATATAAGTGGGGAAATTGTATATGTCTTCTCAGAAATGTTTAAACCTTTCCAAGGGGTTATAACCACTCGTGAATATAGTGTTGCGGAAGGAGAGACGGCATCAGAGTATAAGGTGACCATAAAAGAAGTTAGTGGTTCAGCTTTATAGGTGGAAGATAATTGACCAGTGAAGATAAAACAAGCGTAAAAGCACCAGTTACCAAGAAAGAGGAAATTGAACTTCCAATTATAAATCCAGAACGGCATAAAGAGCTTGTTAGTCAATTTGAGGTTTATACTCCTCAAAGTCCTGGGGCAAAAGGAAATGTACCTTATAAATTCTTCGGCCGATTTTCCTTTGACAAGGACGCAGAGGATCGTATGGGTACAGGAACTCTTGAAATGCCCTATGACCCACAATTATGGGCTTTCTGGGAACCGGGATTCGCTGAATTATGGATCTATGGTGGTACATATGATTATTCTCTCTTATTCCATGGCAGGACACGTGAGATTAAGCAGGATGGAGAACTTATAGAAATAAGTTTGCAAGATGACGGTTGGAGATTGAAACAACAATGCTTTATTTCAGGAATAAATTCCGGAAAAGTAGCAGAAACATTTGAAATATTAGTTGATGCTGCGGGAATGAATCCTGTTATTGTTGGGTTAAAAAAGGATTATCAAATAATAACAGAAGATAATGCCACAGGGACAATCAGTGGAAGTGCAACCGAAGGGGAAACGGGAACATATACACCAGAAAGCACTGGAACACCTGGCTTTATTAGTGGAAATGTTAACCAAAATCCTTTTCAAACTGCTAACCCTCATGGGAAAACTCCTCAAACCATGTGTCCTGGAAAGCCTCCAACAACAACAGAATGTATCTCTGGTCCTAGCTGGTATCCTGTTAACCAATGCTCTGGGGCTCCTTGGGCTTCATATTCATTTTCATGGTTAAATTATTGTCCTGCATGTGGAAGAAGTGGAACATTAAGATTAGAAGGAAAACCGACTTATGGTGGAATTTATTGTTCGGGTTGTGATGTTGATTATGATCCTGTTGGTGGATTCGGAACAGCAGGAATTGGCGCTGGAGGAGTAGAAGTTGGAAATGCACCACCTGGTTCTGTTCCCGCTGCTTGTAGTATACGATTAACTCCTTGTGGTTCTTCTCCGGGAGGAAGTGAAGGTGGAGATGAAGGAGAAAAAACTTATGAAGATACAATTAAGGAAATTTGTGAAGGACATGATTTAATATTTTATACGGACTTCAATAACAATTGTATATTATATGATTATCCCTCATTAATAGAAGAAATAGGGAAAAAATGTTTTCAAATCGAAAATTGGATGGTTAAATATCCAACCTTTTCCTTAGATGTGAATCAATTTGGTTATTACACTGTTGTTGAAGTAAAATATAAAAATGGGACCGTAAGAGAAAAATATGAAGATTTGGTTGCTGTATTCGGTGAAAAAGTAAAGAAAATTGATGCCCCAGATTTAAATAAGATACAAGCACAAACAAAGGCGAAAACAGTATTAGCAACTTTACTTCGAGATTTCGGAATGGAAGTTAGAGCCGAAGTTCTACATAGTGGAGCCTTATTACCAGGAACGTTTTGTAGTATAGAGAACCCAATAACAAAAAATCGTGAAATTTACTTTATAAATGGAATAAATGTATCCCAATCTCCCGACGGGCCGATGATGTGTTCTTTGACTCTCTTATATGCTCCTAAGAATCCAGAAGTTAGTGCAATTCCTGAAATTGCCGGGGCAAAGGCAACAGGATATAATAATCAAACTCTTGATGCAATTGGATATGAAGAAGCGAAATTTGGATCGGTACAAGAGGTTTGTTCAAATGCAAGATGTTATGAAGAGCTAGGAAGAGGAGACTGTTGGGCTGATAGTGAATGGCTCTATAATCATCTTAATGCGGCGGGGATACCGGCTAGGATAATAGGAAATCGTGGCGGGAGATGGCCCAAACATGCGTGGGTGGAAATCAACCTTGGCAATGGATGGGAGACCTATCCATATGCTAAGTATGGGAGCAAACATGTCGGCATCCCAAGTGGTGTTGGAACGCCATTTGTACTAATCCCAGAAGGTGGAACTAATGCCAATATACTAGCAACAGGATATGGACGTTAATAATTAATAGGGTGAAAAATTATGCCATACATGCCAACAAATCATCAGGTTAGAAAATCAATACGACAAATTGCAAAAGTAACAAAGGATGCTCGACCAGAAGCTGATCAAAAAGCAGATGAAAAAACCGGATTACAAGAGGCGTTCCTTAAAAAGATTGACCTAAAAAATCTTAACGAAAATGGATGGCAAATCGAATATACTATCGGAGGAACAGAATGGGTTGGAATGTCTACCCCGGATGGGATAGATTCTCTTCCAGAAGGAGAAGTTATAAATGGGATTTTATATCCAAAGGAAGATATTATTGTTGATGTTGTGCAAGATAGTTCTCTTCGAGAGAGTAGAATTATATCAACGAGGGAGACAAATCTCAATTCAGATGTAACTCCAGGGACGACTCAGATTGTGCGTGGTCAATCTCAGTTTATAGTAGAAAATAATCAAATTACTTTTATAACTCCAAAATTTAAAGTTGATACGGATATGCTTGAGGGTGTAAGTAATCAGGAAGATGTAGATACTAGAATTAATTTATTATGTCCAAGTATAGCTGATAATCAGATAAATTCTCTTGTACCGGGTATGATGTCGGTCGCTTTAGCTAATTATTATACGAAAACGAATATAGATAATCTTATATCTGTATTCTTAGATCAAACAGAAGTTGATGGTCGAATAAACTCGCTTGTACCTGATATGATTGATAATAAAATATCAACTGCTTTAACTAATTACTATACAAAAGCAGATGTGGATGATCTTATATCTGGATTTTTAGACCAAGATGAAGTAGATGGTCGAATAAATTCCCTCGTACCGGGTATGATTGATAATAAAGTAAATAATACCATTTTGGAATTGGCAAGTGCGGGTAACTGGCTGAGCCGGTACCCGAACATCGCCACCGGCAGCGACTACCTCCAAACCACAACAGGAGTAGCAGGTGAGGGTGCTACGGTGACCAGTTCTACT
>JAAYVM010000148.1 GCA_012517145.1 Acholeplasmataceae bacterium | reverse complement strand
CTAATATTTTTAAAACTTCTTCTTTGTTCTTCGCCTTGAGTTTGATTTCAATCAATCTTGCATCGTATTTTATTTCTTCCATTTAATAATTGCTTTCTATAAGGGGCGCAGTTTTCTGCGCCCCTTATATCATATAAAGTTTAAATTATTTTGATGCTTCGATATCCAATGCTGCCTGTTTTTCCATGAATTCATGGACTTTCTTTTTATTCTTCTTCCAAATGAGATAAAGAGGAATATAAACGGCAACTAAGACACCTACAGCGGTCCATCCCCACTTGACGATGGGCAGGAAGATTAAACCACCGGCGATTGGTTTGTTAGCAATCATACCGGAAGTAACCATAATGCCTTCTGCAAGGGGTTCGGAAATAAACTGCGAATAGACCTGGGTGAACATTGGAGCAGTGACTGTGCAGACATACAGACCAACTGAGAACCAAATGGCGGCTAGAATAATGGTCTTGAATATATTGCCATTGGTGGTTGCAACGAATGGTTGAATTATATAACCGATTGCAATTAGATCAGCTAATAGGAGGACTTTGTTTCCTGGCAGTACAACACATAAGAAGATCATAATGGGGATAAGAAGGATGCCAGAGATGAGTGTTGCGGGTTCGCCATAACCGGTCGCATCGTTGATACCAATGTAGATCTCATCACCTTGCTTAACGTTCTTGGTAGTGCGCTTGCGGGCAGCTTCGGTTAAGGGCATGAAAGCTGAAGAGAAGATGTTTGCAACACGTGGGAAGATTGCCATGATGGCTGCAGTACTGAGGGCAATGGTTAAGATATTACCCCAGGCAGACAGGGTTCCCAAATCTTTGAGGTGGCCGAGAATACCAATTGCGAAGCCAAGGAACAAACCTAAGAAAGTGGGTTCACCAATGAAACCGAGTTTTTTGCGCAGGTTTTCCGGACTCCAGCGGATCTTGTAAGCACCCAACTTGTTCAGCAACCAGTTTCCGACAACGGCGAAGGGTGTTCCTGGAGCAATATGCAGTGCGGGAATGACACAATTTGGATAACCATAGTAGGTTGACCATCGTTTGCTGAGCATTTCGATGAAGATAACATTATAAAGGACCTGGATGAACATACAAGCAATGGCAAGCCACATGTTATTCGAGATTACATAGACCATGGATCCCCAGAACATATAGGAATAGTTATTCCACAAGTCACCGGGAATAAATACGTTTGTAAATTTGGTCACATAAAGCAAAATCTGGAACAACAGACCAAAAACAAGGAATATCATGCCGGCACGAGTGGCGTAGGCGATGACAGAAACTGCCTGCCAACCCAGATCGACCACAGGTAGATCCAAGCCTGTGCTATTAACGAAAGCATTAATAGCAGGAACAATGACTGGCGAAAAACTGTTGATGACCCAGCCAAAGCCAACCAGACCGATTCCAGCATTTAAGCCGGCTGTGATAGCTTTCTTGGTTTCAACGCCAAAAGCTAAACAGATCACGATGATGATCAACGGTACTACGATTGCAGAGCCAAAAGTATTGAATACAGTACTTACGCTCTGTAGAAAGGTATCAAGATTCATTTTATTACTCCTTTTTTTAAATACTTCTAAATAATTGAAATGCTAATTGAAATATGAGAGTTTTTGTCTAGCTGTTTTTTGCCCTCCTTTCCTCTTCCTTTGTTTGTTGATCATGTTTAATCAAAGAAAGGATGAAATCTATCCTTTTTTGTTGCTCCGGTTTTGCTATGAGAACATAACCGTTTAAAGTCAAATAAGCACCCAACCATTCTGGTGAAAAATTTATTTGTCTGCGTACAATTTCGGGTTTTGCCGGTAAAGGTAAAAGCTCATTTCGATGGAGTATAAATTTTGCTGTGTTATGGACCATTTGTTCCCATTGTTTATTGATTTGTTCATAATACTCATCGATTGTCAGATCTTCATTCTTTTGCAGAGATTTTTCAATATTTTCCAGGGCAATATTTTTTGTCTTTGTTTTGATGTGCTTGGTTTGTTCACGCCCTAAAAGGAACAGAATGAACCATATTGAGAGTATGGCACAAATGATATTTGTGGGGATATTAGAAGGCAGCATAAATATCCCTCATTTGAAAAATAATGGAAATATTATCTTTGATAATGACACTATTCTTAACCATAAATAAGACCTCGAAAAGAATTCCTATTTATTCAATTTTGTTAAGCTTCGCCCAGTGGCGATTTGTTAATGCTTAGCTAAGATAGTG
>JAAYVM010000147.1 GCA_012517145.1 Acholeplasmataceae bacterium | reverse complement strand
ATTGCCCAAAATTTTCAATAGCTCCGCGCTGCCAAGAACATCAAGATAATTTGCAATACCGACAAATTTCATTTTCGGGCTTACCATATTCCATTGAAAAAAACTTAAATATAAATTCTGTACCAAAGGCCAATAGAAAAATATTAAAAATATTACCGCTGCCGGTAATAAAAACAATAAAGCAGATATTCTTGATTTCTGCACTCGTAATCCCTCGCTTTTTAAAAACAGGATGCTGCACTTTGTCAGCATCCTGTAGCTACGACTTTTTGTTCTTAAAGTAAGCTATTAATCTTTTCTGCGGTTGTATGCAGTGCTTCTGCTGCTGTTTGTTTGCCACTCAGGATGACATCACGTACATCTATCAGTAGCTGCTCAGCTTGCAGGCCGTTAGCACCTGGAAAGCTTGCCCATTTAACGAGATTTGGCATCGTTGAAAGAGCTGCCTGGATGTTTTTATTTTCTTCGATCATCTTTTTAAAACCATTAGGATCTTGCTCAACATCTTTGCGCGGCGGCAGATAACCAGTGCCAGTACTCCATTTTGCCAAAGCAGCCGGTGACTCTAAGTATTTGATAAATTCCCAGGCAGCTTTTTGTTTAGCATCATCCTTAGAGAACACCATCAGGAAGTTGCCGCCTGCAGGTACTTGCAGCGGTTTACCGTCAAATACTGGGAACGGCGCTACCATCACTTTGAATTTAGCACTTTTTTCAAAGTTTGCTCTTTTACCGATGGTTGTGCAGACCATGCCAAGTTTACCGCTCAGATAGGCTTGGAAACCTTCTTCATTGGTTGCATGCAGCCCGCTGCCGTCTTTTACCATATCAGCGAGTAATTGATAAGCATCAGCAGCCTCAGGTGTGTCAAAAGCAGCTTTAGTTTTGCCATTTTCTTTTTTCAACATCTTGCCGCCGTTTGACTCTATCAAAGCCTGTTGTGCCCAGTTATCTGCATACTCCTGCATGAAAAAGCCCATGATACCAGTTTTCTCTTTAATCTGTTTAGCTGCATTTTTTACCTCAGCCCAAGTTTTTGGAGGGTTATTCGGATCAAGACCAGCTTTTTCAAAAACTTCCGGATTATAATATAAAACCGGAACGCTGATGGAATAAGGTATGCCTATTTGTTTGCCTTCATCAGTCTGTGCCAAAGCCAGTACATTGGGCAGGTAGTTTTTTTGCAGAAAATCTTTATCTGCTGGAACTTTTTCATTAATCATCGTCGGAATATCCGTATATTTCAGATTTTCAGCTGCATAATTCAAATAGCTCCAGCCCATCTGGACAACATCCGGATTTTTACCTGATGCCATGGCTGCCTGTAAATTCTGGGTCAAACCTTTGTACATATCAGGATTATATTTCTCTACAACCTCAATATTAGGATGTGTCTTGTTAAAATCCGCCACCAATTCTTTGACCGTCGTGCCGCCAAAGCTTTCCGAGGCTACATGCCAATATTCAATTTTAACTTTGCCGCCATCACTGACCTTTTTCGAATTATCTGCACCACAGCCTGCCAACGCAAGGGTCATAGCACCTACACATACAACCGCCAATGTCTTTTTCCAACTCTTCATCTTTGTCTGCCACCGCCTATATATTATTTCTTTCTTGCAGCCATTATAGCAAAGCAGATTGCGATTGTTGTTAAGGCCGTGTTAAGAACTGTTTAAGATTGTGTTATCTCTGATATGCAAAAGACCCTTTACACATGACAGCAAAAACTGTCTGTATAAAGGGTCCTGAAATTTAGTGCTTTAACCTAAGAGCATTCTGTCATTATCAAGTTCATTGCCGCTGGCCTTCTCAAACATCGCCAGCAGATCAGGAATAGTGAGATTATCTTTTTCCCGCCCTGCTAAGTCGATAAGTATGCGGCCGTTATGCATCATGATCAAGCGATTGCCAAAACGCAGTGCATCGCGCATATTGTGTGTAATCATCAAGGTTGTCAAATGGTATCGGCTGACAATTTTTTGTGTCAGTCCCAATACCTTTTCCGCGGTCTTAGGATCAAGCGCCGCCGTGTGCTCATCCAAAAGCAGAAGCTTCGGCTGATTTAGCGTAGCCATCAAAAGTGTCAAAGCCTGTCTTTGTCCGCCGGAAAGCAACCCAACCTTATCACTCATCCTGTCTTCCAGGCCAAGGTCAAGTTCTTTCAGCAATATTTTGAAGCGTTCCTGGTCTTCCTCTTTTGAGCTCCAGGCAAAAGTTGGCATCTTGCCGCGTCTGGATGCAATGGCTAGGTTTTCTTCAATCATCATGCCGGCAGCTGTTCCCATCATCGGATCCTGGAAAACGCGCCCGATATACTTTGCCCTTTTATGCTCTGGCTGTTTTGTAATATCGTCGCCGTCAATGATAATTCTGCCTTTATCCACCGGGAAAACCCCGGCAATAGAATTCATTAATGTTGATTTGCCTGCTCCGTTACCACCTATTACCGTAACAAAGTCCCCTGAATTCAAATGCAGTGACAAATCCTGCAGTGCTTTTTTCTCATTAATCGTACCCGGATGAAAGGTTTTGGAAATATTTTCTACTCTTAACATTATTTCGCCACCTTTCTGCCATCAATACTTTTTTTGAAAAGCGGCATCGACAACGCAAAAGCTACCAAAACTGAAGTAAACAGTTTTAAATCATTCGGAGGCATACCCATCTGTAAAACCAGCGCAATAACAAAGCGGTAGACAACAGAACCAAGAACAACGGAGATCAAGCAGTTTTTGAAACTCCTTGTGCCAAACAAGACTTCGCCGATGATAACTGAAGCTAAGCCTATGACTATCGTTCCGACGCCCATGCCAACATCTGCGAAACCGTTGCTTTGTGCAATTAAAGCGCCGGAAATCGCCACCAAGGCATTGCTGATCAAAAGACCCGAAATAATCGTGACGTTAGTATCAACACCTTGCGCTCTGATCATTTGCTGATTAAAACCTGTCGCTCTGATTGCTGCACCAATTTCGGTTCCGAAGAACCAATACATCAAAAGCCCGAACAAAACAGTACTGGCGAGCCCAACAACCAGAACCGCCTGGGCATTGCTGATTCCCATGCTTTTGATAAAGCTAAAAACGGTGTCAACGCGCAAGAGGGAAAGATTCGCCTTACCCATGACGCGCAGATTAACAGAATACAGTGCAATCATTGTCAAAATACCTGCTAACAAAGCCGGTATTTTCAGTTTGGTATGCAGAATGCCTGTTACCACTCCAGCCAAAGCACCAGCGATGCCAGCTACCAAAATGGCTGTCAGTGGGTCAAAGCCTTTAGTCAATAATGCCGCTGCCACTGCTGCTCCCAATGGGAAGCTGCCCTCAACAGTTAAATCAGCGATATCAAGAACTCTGTAAGTCAGATAGACGCCTAAGGCCATAAGAGCCCAAAGCAATCCCTGTGATAGTGTCGGTAATAGAAGGTCCAACATACTATTTAGATGCCTTTGCAGCTTTCAAAACATCAGCCGGAATAGTAATGCCAAGTTTCTTTGCTGCTTCCTCATTAACTATTGTCTGCATCTCTTTTTGAGATTCAATAGCCATCGTAGCTGGTTTTTCTTTACCGGAAAGAATGCGGGCAGCCATAGCGCCGGTCTGTAAGCCAAGTTTATAATAATCGATACCGACAGTTGCAAGTCCACCGGCTTTTACCATGCCGCCTTCACCGCAGATGACAGGTATCTTCGCTTCATCAGTAATTGCGACCAATGTCGGCATTGCAGAAGCAATGACATTGTCAGTTGGCGCGTAAACAACATCAACTTTGCCGACCAGGCTTTGAGCTGCCTGCTGAATGTCATTTACATTCGAAACTGTTGCTTCAACAACATTAATACTTTTTGCTGCTAAAACTTCTTTCAGTATTTTTACCTGCAGCTGGGAATTAACTTCGCTTGAACTATAAATTACACCAACATTCTTGGTTTGCGGCATAATTTTAAGCATCAAATCAACTTGTTCCTTAATAGGATTCATATCAGTAGTACCGGTAACGTTACCTTTTGGCTCTTTGTTGGAGGCTACCAGTTTAGCTTCAGCGTAATCAGTAATAGCAGTTCCGACAATTGGAATGTCTTTAGTGGCATTGGCCATTGTTTGCGCCGCAGGCGTAGCAATAGCACAAATCAAGTTCACTTTGCCGCTGACAAACCGCTGAGCTATGTTCTGCAGGTTTGATTGATCAGCCTGTGCATTCTGTCTGTCGTAAGTAACATTTTCGTTTTCTTTGTACCCATTGGCAGCCATACCGTCAACAAACCCCTTATTGGCAGCATCGAGAGCACTATGCTCTACCAGTTGTACAATACCTACCTTAACCATCTTCTTCTCTGGAGCAGCCTTTTTCTCGCCGCCGCAGCCAACTAACAGTCCCATAGCCATCACCAAAGATGCACCAATAGCGAGACCTTTCAAACTTTTTTTCATCATTTCTTCCATCCTCCCATTCTACAATGCTTCAATATGATAAAACATGGTGTAAGATTTTCGACGAAAAATGTTTAAATCCTTCTTTTTTCCTAAATATTCCTTCACCATGCTTGCTACCCGAAAATTTTCAGATACTAAACTGTTCCTTCTTCCAAAATGCCTAGTTTTCTTCTCCAATAACGGGAATAAACTGCGCCGGCAGGATTGTTTGCAAGGACTCTGTCCTTAGTGATAAGGCTGGAAACAGGTGCGTCCGAGGCCTTAGTGAACAACATATCATGACCTACACAAAGCCCAACAACGAAATTTAATTCGGTCTTCGCTTCATTCAAGATTTTTGCCTGCATCTTGGGGTTGCACATGGCCTCAAGACTACCTTTTTTGATCTTTTCCAGATCCAGTAAATCTTTATCGACAGAGCAGACCTTGCAGCAAACAGATTCTACGGCAAAGCCTTGATTCTTAAAATACTGAGCAACAAAATGTGCTTCATTTCTTAAGCCGATGCAAAAAGCTATTCCTACCTTTTTTACACCCATCTCTTTGGCAAAATATACGCTTTCTTCCAAACGCGTCATTTGCATATAATTTCGACTTTCGGTAGCCGAAGAAGCTTTCATCATTAACCTGTCTTCTTCTGAATAGGAATTGCAAACCTCTTCGTGGCTCATTTTTGTACAGTTCTGACCGCTTGTATAGCATTTGTTATGTGAGCAAAAAGCACAATTCATTTATTTTCCTCCTTATTTTTACGAATAACCGCCTTCTGATATTTTTGACCAATAAAGCAGTTCTTACCTATAGGCTGGTTTTAATTTTTCTGTTATTTCGTCACCACTAAGAACACACCATCTTAAATCATCATGCACCAAAAATACGTCCGCATATGGTTTGCCCCAGGTATATGCTTCCTTGTTATCACTTAGCGGCCAGACATAAAAATCGGAACTATCCAGAACCTTCTTTGCTTTATCCGAAATCAAATAATCGATGAAAGCCCTGCTGAGCACTTCCTTCTTGGTTTTGTCCATAATTGCCGCACCGATTAATTTGCGGGAAGTACCATCGCTGGGAATACTGACTACCAGATTATTGTCGGCAACCGCAGCTGACATAGCTAAGTCAAGCGATACAATTGTCAGCGCTTTTTCACCTTTACGGACAGCTTCAACGGCAGCCTCATCATTAACGGCATATGCCAATTCCTGCAGTTTAAGGGTTTTCGTATATTCTTCGAATTTTCTTTCCCCATAAAGCTGCCAGAAAGTTGTCAATATCCGGTAACCGCCTTGCCGCATAGCCGGATCAGAAATAATTATTTTTTTGTGCAGCTCTTCGTCTAACAAATCTGACCAAACTTGCGGTCTTTCTTCCCCGGCTTCCGCCAGTACCTTTTTATTTGCTAAAAAAACAAGGTTAGTTGTAAAAAGACCAGTCCAGGTACCATGCTTGTCACGCAAGCCTGTTGGTATATTGTGCAAATCTTTGGCTTCATAAGGTTTCAGCATTTTTTTATTATCGGCTAAAAAATAGTCTTCAGCTGTGCCACCCAACCAGACGTCAAATTCCAAATTCTTAAGTTCGTTAATTCTGGCCGGCCCTTGTTTTTCGACAGGCTTTACGATTTCAATTTTCAATTTTCCCTTATGGTTTTTTTCGAAATCTTTTATGAAAGCATTGGTAATATCTTGCGGCAATTCGCTGTAGACTCTAAACGTTTCTGTCTCTTCTTTTAATTTTATATTGCCGCAGCCACCGAGAGCGATAAGCGCGATTAAGAAAATAACCATTAGTATGCACTTTTTTCTCATAAGCTCTTCCTACTTTTTGTCAGTTTGCTTACATTATAACATACACAAAGATTATAGGAATATTACCTGCTAATATGCGAAGAAATAAATATAAAAACCAGCTGCAGATAAACAGCTGGTTTTTAATCTCAAAAATTATTCTTTATCAAAAATCATGATGCGGTCAAAATCAAGATAAACTGTTGCGCCGTCTTTGAATTTTCCCAAATCAGCACCCTTTACGATAACACGCACCATCTCTTCGCCAACTTTTACACGATAATCAACAGCATCACCAAGGTAGAAACGGTGAGTCAATATACCCTGCATAGTACCTTTTTCAGCCGACAAGGTAATATTTTCCGGTCTAACGGCAATTGTAACTTCGCCTGTAAGATTTGAATTATTTGGTAAAGAAGTAGCCATGCCGGCAATATGTACTCTGCCGTCAGTTATTTCGCCCGGCAGGAAATTAACCAGGCCAATGAAATCAGCAACCATTTTATTAGCAGGATTGCTGTAAATCTCATGAGGAGCACCAATTTGCTGGACAACACCACGGCTCATAACCACTATGCGGTCGCTCATCGCCATTGCTTCGCCTTGATCATGCGTAACGTAAACAACGGTTATGCCAAGATCTTTTTGTAAAGCAAGGATTTCAAAACGCATGCTTTCACGCAATTTGGCATCAAGATTGGACAGCGGTTCATCAAGAAGCAAGAGACCTGGACGCGCAACCAACGCACGTGCCAAAGCAACGCGCTGTTGCTGTCCACCGGACAATTGATGCGGATAACGCTCAGCATATTCATCCAGATGTACCAGGGCAAGCATTTCCTTTACTCTCTTGATACGCTCTTCCTTAGGTACTTTTTGGATTTTCAGCGGATAACCAACATTGTCAAGAACAGTCATATGCGGCCAAACTGCATAGGACTGGAACACCATACCAATATCACGTTTTTCAGGCGGAACAAATTTGTTTTTCATTGAAGAACTTACACATTGCTCGCCAATATAAATTTCTCCTTCTGTAGCACGTTCAAAACCAGCAACCATTCTCAGGGTTGTTGTTTTACCACAGCCGGAAGGTCCCAAAATTGATACGAATTCGCCGTCTTCAACTACCAGATCAAAATCATTGACCGCAGTAACTCCGCCGAATCGCTTAAAAATATGTTCAATGCGTACTTGTGACAATTTTCCCACTCCTTAATTAAATTCCGACATTTCCTTTACTTACTTTGTTCAGGATAATGTTACCAATCAAGACAATGCCCAAAATTATAACAGACAATACCGAAGCATTCTGTGTATCAGCATATGTTTGCAATTCGTATAACAGAACACCGATAGTTTTTGTGTCGCCGCTGTACAGAAGCAGAGACATCGTTAATTCGTAGAATGACGGCATAAATATCAAAAACCAGCCTGCTATAACAGACGGTGCGATCAGCGGCAGAATAATATCCTTACATGTCCTGATCCAGCTTGCACCTGAATTGAGCGCAGCTTCTTCGAGGGAAATATGTACCTGACTGAGTGAAGCCGCAATCGTTCTGACGGACATCGTCATATATTTAACAAGGTAGCTGACTATCAAAATCCACATTGTTGAATAAAGATTCAGACCATAGTTGCCTGAAAAAGTAATAACAAGAGCTAAAGCAATAACGATACTCGGAGTCGAGCCACCGATAATCGTCAAAAGGTCCGGTAATGATCTGCCCTTGACCCTAGTCTTAACCGAAAGATAAGCAATAAAGACTGAGAGAATAGTACCGACGGTAGCAGCGATAACAGCATATATAACCGAATTCCAGATACTTTCCATATACTGTGAGCTCGTTAAAACAGGCATCCAGCTTTCAAGGCTGAGATTGTCAAGACCAACCGGTTTGGACATGCTCTTCAGCAAAGAGGTAACGAGGATAGAAAAGAGCGGAATGATTACAGCAATCATTGCATAAAGACCTACGCCGATAAAAGCCGGCCATTTCCATTTACCAAGTTCAACCATATTAGGGCGCGTACTTTTACCACTAATCGTCGTATAATCCTTACGACCAAGCATCCAGGTCATAAAGAACAACAGAGAATTAGCTATCAACATCAAGGAAGTTGCAAGTGCAGTTGCATCGCGAATACCCTTTTCGTCACCCATATAAATGTAGGTAACTATACGGGTCGTCATAACTTCAATATTTCCAGGCATACCGACGATAGCAGGAATACCGAAGCAAGAACCGGCTGCTATAAATACCAGCAAGCCACCGGCCAGAATACTCGGAGCCATGAGAGGCAGTGTAACATCCACCAAAGTTTTGAGCGGCGATGCACCAGAAACTCTTGCGGCTTCTTCCAAAGTCGGATCCATTTTTTCCATGGCACGTGAAATCGTAATAAAAGCAAACGGAGAATAGAAAAGCGTTAAAACCCAGGCCAAGCCGCCAAACGTATAAATATCAAAAGGCGACT
>JAAYVM010000146.1 GCA_012517145.1 Acholeplasmataceae bacterium | reverse complement strand
TATAAGCAGCTTTTTGTCACTTTTGTTATCGTGATTTATCAGTTACTTTTGGTCGGCGTTTCCATCGCCTGTGAACGGTGGACACAGCCTGAAAGTGGGTTGCCGCCATATCTTATTGGCAATCTTTTGCTTATTTTGCAATTTGCTCTTACCTATCAAATATTTTTCAAATTTATGCACCAAAAGATTAGTTCCTTTGTTAGATATGAGGATGATACCGTATGGAGATGGATCTGGCTGGTGCCAGCATGTATTTTGGCAATAATTTTGGCAACCAAGCAGTTTGTTATTGGTTCAGCTGTCAATCTCTACAATATCCTTGTGCGACTTTTTGCCGGTACAGGAGCATTAGCATGCTGCTTAATCTTGGTTGATTCTATCGAAGCAATTCGCGAAAAAGAGCATCTGAAAAACAATTTGAAATTAACCGAGAAATTACAGAAGGTCCAGGCCCACCATTATGAAGCATTATGCGACAATATGGTCGTAACCAGAAGGATAAGACATGATTTAAGACACCAGTTTATTGTTTTACAAAATTATCTGGAAAATGGGCGCAACAATGAAGCTTTGGCTTATCTATACAAATATCAGGGAGATTTAAGCAAACAAGAGAGCACTCCGTTGTGTGCAGTACCCGTTCTTGATGCTTTATTAAAAAATTGGCAGGAAACGGCTGCAAATTATGGTATTAAAACTGACATGATGTTGGAGCTTCCACCGAAGCTACCGGTTGACGACTTTGATTTATGTATTTTGGTAGGTAATTTATTGGAAAATGCCAGCGAGGCTTGTCAGTGCGTTCCACAAAATGAACGACATACTACACTTAAAATGCGGGTTATTGGCAATATTCTGGTTTTGACGTTAGATAATACCTTTACTGGTAAATGCGTTTATAGCGGAAATAAGCTTCTTTCCGGTAAGCGTGAATACCGCGAACCTGGAATTGGTCTGGCCAGTGTGGCAGACATTGCCAATAAATACCAAGGTGAACTGAAAGTAAAGCAAAAGGGCAACGTTTTTTGCGTTTCAGTTTTATTGAACGGAGCTGTTGCCTGAAGAGATTTTCAGCCAACACTTGACAGCAGGTTATAGCATTGTTATTATTGAGTGAGTATAAATTCATATAAGATAAGCTATGAGCGGAAGTAGTAAAAGTACGGGTTCATCAGAGAGGAAATGCGAGGCTGAGACATATCCGAACAAGCGGCTTTGAAGTCGTCCGTGAGCTGACATACTGAATAGAGTAGGTCTGTCCGTTTCTGTGCGTTAAACAGGTTGAGCAGTCCGGATTTTTTCCGGGAATATGGGTGGTACCGCGGAAACTATTTTTTCGTCCTATGTCTTTGACATAGGACTTTTATTATTTTAAGGAGGATTTGAAATGTCAGAAGAACATAACATACCTAAAGTTTATGACCCTGCTAGTGTAGAAAAGAAATGGTATGAATATTGGGAGAAAAACGGTTATTTTCATGCTGAAGTTGAAAAAGATAAAGAACCTTTCAGTATCGTTATTCCACCGCCAAACATTACCGGGCAGCTGCATATGGGGCATGCCTTGGATAATACTCTGCAGGATATTTTGATTCGTTGGCACAGAATGCTGGGCCACAATACATTATGGATGCCTGGCTATGATCACGCAGGTCTTGCCACTCAGATCAAAGTTGAAGAAGTGCTGAAAAAAGAAGAGGGCAAAACCCGTTATGATTTAGGCCGCGAAGAATTTTTGAAACGTGTCTGGGCTTGGAAAGAACAATACGGCGACCATATCATCAACCAACTGAAATGCCTCGGCGTTTCCTGCGATTGGGAGCGCAAGCGCTTTACCATGGATGAAGGCTGTTCGGAGGCAGTACGTGAAGTATTTGTATCCCTCTATGAGAAAGGCCTGATTTACCAAGGAAGCAGGATTACCAACTGGTGCGTAAACTGTAATACAGCGTTGTCTGACATTGAAGTTGAACACGAGGATGAGGTTGGGCATTTGTGGCATATCCGTTATCCTGTTGTAGAAGAAGAGGGTACCTATCTAACTATTGCTACGACCAGACCGGAAACAATGCTTGGTGATACTGCTGTTGCAGTTAATCCGGAGGATAAACGTTACGGACACCTTGTTGGCAAAACATT
The DNA here is from genome assembly GCA_012517145.1 of Acholeplasmataceae bacterium. Lineage (GTDB taxonomy): Bacteria > Bacillota > Negativicutes > Acidaminococcales > Acidaminococcaceae > RZYP01. Next base: position 3,431 of record JAAYVM010000146.1, on the reverse strand, counting down.
GCGTTTGCCTTTAACTGACAGGATTATTCCTATTATTGCTGATTCTTATGTAGATCTCGAATTTGGTACCGGTGCCGTTAAAATTACGCCTGCTCATGACCCTAACGACTTTGAAATGGGCATGCGCCATAATCTGGAAAGCATCGTGGTAATCGGCATGGACGGACACATGACAGCCGAAGCCGGTAAATATGCGGGACAGGAACGCTATGAATGCCGTAAGAATCTGGTGCGTGAACTAGAAGATAAAGGTTTTCTAGTAAAAGTCGAGGAACACAATCATGCGGTAGGACACTGCCAACGCTGTCGTACTGTTGTGGAACCGCTGGTTTCCAAACAATGGTTTGTGAAGATGGCACCCCTTGTTCAAGCTGCTGTTGACTGCGTTGAAGATGGACGCACGCAGTTTGTACCTGAACGTTTCACCAAGACCTATACCGGCTGGATGGATAATATCCGCGATTGGTGTATTTCGCGCCAAATCTGGTGGGGACATAGAATACCGGTCTGGTATTGTGATGACTGCGGCGAAGTTATAGCTTCCCGTACAGATATTACTGTCTGCCCTAAATGCGGCGGCAAAGTACATCAGGATGAGGATGCGCTTGATACTTGGTTCAGCTCTGCTTTATGGCCGTTTTCGACCATGGGCTGGCCCAAGAAAACTGAGCTTTTGGAACAATTCTATCCGACAAGTGTGCTTGTAACAGGTTATGATATTATTTTCTTCTGGGTTGCTCGTATGTTGATCATGGGTATGGAATTCATGAAGGAGATTCCTTTTGAGAAGGTCTTCATTCATGGCTTGGTACGCGACAGCCAGGGAAGAAAAATGAGTAAGTCTCTTGGCAATGGCATCGATCCGCTGGAAGTAATCGACAAATACGGCGCTGATACTTTGCGTTTCATGCTGATTACAGGCAATACACCTGGTAACGATATGCGTTTTTATTGGGAACGTGTGGAGGCAACACGTAATTTTGCCAATAAGATCTGGAACGCTTCACGTTTTGCTCTGATGAATATGGAGGGCTATGATCCTAAGGCTAAATTAGCACCTTATACTTTGGCCGACAAATGGATTTTGTCACGGCTCGCTCACACTGAAAAAGAAGTTACCGACTTACTCGGACGTTTCGAGCTGGGCGAAGCTGGCAGACTTGTTTATGAATTCATCTGGGGCGAATTCTGTGACTGGTATATCGAACTTGCCAAACCACGTCTTTACAACAAAGAAAATGCAGAAGAGAGGGCGACAGCTCAGCATGTAATCTGTGAAGTTCTGAGTTCCTCCATGAAGCTTCTGCATCCTTATATGCCTTTCATCACCGAAGAAATCTGGCAATGTCTGCCGCATGAAGGTGACAGCATCATGGTAGCTGTTTGGCCTAAGAGCGATGAGAATTTGTTTGATGCTGAAGCCGAAGCTGCTATGAGTGCCATCATGGATGCTATCAAAGCTATTCGTAATATGCGTGCAGAAGTAAATGTTGCCCCTGGCAAAAAAGTTCCTGCTATCTTGCTTGTTGCTGACGAATTACAGCAAGTAGTTGCTGACAACCAGTCTTATATTAAACTGATGGCAAGTGTCGACGAATTAAGCATACTACCGGCTGGCGGCGACAAACCGGAAAATGCCATGGCAGCTGTGACGAAGGGGATTGAAGTTTATCTGCCGCTGAAAGGCTTGATAGATATTGAAAAAGAAACACAGCGCCTCAACAAAGAGCTTGATGGTATGACCAAGGAAATCGGTCGTATTGAAGGCAAATTAAATAATGCAGGCTTCCTGGCGAAAGCGCCGGCGGAAGTTGTTGAAAAAGAAAAGACAAAAGCTCAGGAAATTGCTGGTAAGATGCAAGCTATCGGAGAGCGTCTGGCTTATTTGAAAAATCTGGAATAAAAAAAGTTGGCGCGTTAATTCGCGCCAATTTTGCTAATTGTGGAGGAAATATCATGAATTACACGGAAACTCTAGCCTACCTGGATGGCTTGGGTAAATTTGGCATTCACCTGGGCATGGAGAGGATTGAAGCACTCTTAAAAGAACTGGGCAATCCTGAACAAAAAGTCAGAACAATTCATGTCACCGGTACTAATGGCAAAGGCTCTGTAACCAGTATGATTACCAATATCTTATTAGTAAGCGGTTTGAAAGTCGGAAAATTTACTTCTCCCCATTTGGTCAGATATAACGAACGAATTGAAGTGGACGGAAAAGAGATTAGTGATGAGGATTTTGCGCTGGTAGTAACCGCTGTCAGACGTGCTGTAGAAAACGTTATGGTCAAAGGAACCGATCAGCCGACGCAGTTTGAAGTACTGACGGCTGCGGCGTTTCTGCATTTTGCTCTGCAAAAGCTTGATTATGCCGTGATTGAAGTTGGTCTTGGCGGCCTTTGGGATTCGACGAATGTTATTACTCCGGTAGTTTCTGTAATTACCAACGTCAGTCTTGACCATACTGACCGCTGCGGTAAAACTGTTGAAGAAATTGCCATGCAGAAAGCCGGCATCATTAAAGATGGCATACCGGTAGTTACTGCGGCAGAAGGTGAGGCTTTAGGCCCGATTCAGGCTATGTCCCTCTTTAAACAAGCACCGCTATATATTTACGGCAAAGCCTTTACCGGGCAGGAAGTTTCGAGCAGTATGGACGGTCAGACCTTTACGCTCAGTGCCGGCGACTATCATTCCAACTATGATGTTAAATTGCCTGGAGCCCACCAGATTTTGAATACGGCAGTTGCCGTAGTGGCTGCCAAGCTTGCCTCCAAACAGGACAGCCGTATTAACGAGATGGCTCTGCATCAAGGTGTTGCTTTTACTAAATGGCCGGGACGCTTGGAGAGGATAAGCCAGAAACCAGACGTTATTCTGGATGGCGCTCATAACCCGGCAGGTGCAGATGTTCTGCGTGCTGCTTTGGACAAATACTACAGCGGCAAGAAAATCTGCTTTATTTTCGGCATGATGGGTGACAAGGATATCAGCCAGGTAATCACCACCTTGTTCCGCAAAGAGGATACGGTCTATACTGTCAGAGCTGACGAAGGAGCAAGAGCAGCTGAGCCGGAAGCGTTGGCTGAGCAAATCGGGCCACAGGCCAAAGTTATGCATGATTTGACTACGGCCTACAAAACTGCTTTGGCAGAAGTGTGCGAGGACGGACTTGTCTGCGTCTGCGGCTCACTCTATCTGGCAGGAACCTTCAAAAAGATGCTGCTGGGACTTTAGTACTAAATTACGGAAATAATATGATATAATCTGCTTAGGATTTTATAGAATCAATTAAAATGTTCTTGCACCGGTAGTCTTGCTGCTCCATCTTCGACACGCGCTTAGCAGTTCTTCACGAAGAACTGAGCGCTGAGTTATAATAACTACGCAGCAAAGACCACCGCTGCCAGTCCTAGGTTCAGTGTATCATT
>JAAYVM010000145.1 GCA_012517145.1 Acholeplasmataceae bacterium | reverse complement strand
TTTGTCATTATTTGACAAGACAATACATAACAATATGAGCCAGTTTAGTGAACATATTCGCAATCTGCGTGAAGAAAGGAAAATCAGGCAACGTGAAGTTGCAGCCTGCTTAAAAGCTGATACTGCTTTTGTAAGTAAGTTAGAAAAAGGCGAACGGCAGGCACGACGGGAACAGGTGCTTTTACTTGCTGAACTTTTCAATGTTGACAAAGAAGAATTGCTTTCTCTTTGGCTTAGTGAAAAGGTTTATGATTTAGTAAAAGATGAAGAAGTTGCTTTAAAATCGCTAAAAACAGCAGTAAAGAAAATTGATAACAACAAAAAAAGCCGATAATTTATGCCTACACTCAATTGGATTGGAAAAGAAAAAGTAATTAATCATCATAGAGATGTGCCATTTAAAATATTGGAGCACATATACGGCTTTAATGATGCTGAGGGCGAAATAAAAGAACCTGTAAACAGTGGAAATAAAATTATTCATGGCGATAACCTTGAAGCCCTGAAAAGTCTTTTACCTGAGTACGAAGGAAAAATCAAATGTATCTACATAGATCCACCATACAACACAGGTAACGAAAACTGGGTGTATAATGATAATGTGAACCACCCAAAAATAAAAAAATGGCTTGAAGCTACCTTGAAAGCGAAGGAATCAGGCAAAGAGGCTGCTATTGGTATTGATGATTTGGCAAGGCACGACAAGTGGCTCTGTATGATGTATCCTCGCCTGAAACTACTTCAAAAGCTTTTAGCGGATGATGGGGCTATCTTTATTTCCATTGATGACAATGAGTTATCACACTTAAAATTAATAATGGATGAAATTTTTGGTTCAGGTAACTTTATCGAGTACTTTTCTTGGTATAAAACATATTCTCCATCAAATCTTTCCAATAAGAGCAAAAAATGTCTTGAATATGTTATGTGTTATGAGAAGAAAAGAAATAATTCAAGATACAAAGGCCTTTCTAAAGTTAACGAAGCGGATAATCCATTAATTAAAAGTAATAATCAAAAAAAGACTTTGCGATTCCCGAAAGAATCCATTTCAAGTACTATGTCTGAGGATTTTCACTTTATTGCTGGTAAGTATGGCACAAAAGTTAACGAAGTTGTACTTAAAAATGATGTGTGGTTTAGAAATGGTAAGTTTGAAGATGATTTATTACTGGAATCAAAATTTATATGGACTCAAGAGAATTTAGAGCAAGAAATTAAGAAGAATACGAAAATTCTTTTTAAAGGCAAATCATTAGCACCAAGGTATGACAAAGCTAATTACGAACCAGAAGTACCTCGTAATCTTATTGATGCAAATGATTATGTCGGCACAACTGAAGAAGGCGGAATAATCTTAAAAGAAATTTTTGGTGATAAAGTATTTGATTATCCCAAAACACCTACTCTAATTCAGTATTTAATCAATTTTGTTTGCGATACAAATTCGATCATACTTGATTCATTTGCTGGTAGTGGTACCACAGCCCATGCAGTTTTTAATCTAAATAATCAGGATGAAGGAAACCGAAAATTTATCTTGGTAGAAATGGAAGATTACGCCAACAACATTACTGCCGAAAGGGTAAAGCGGGTTATTAAAGGTTATGGCGATAAAGAAGGCACAGGTGGCAGTTTCGATTACTTTGAATTAGGCAAGCCATTGTTTGTAGGCGAAAACAACGAATATCTGAACGAAGAAGTAGATACAAAAAAAATCAGGGAATATATCTGGTACAGCGAAACCCGCAAA
>JAAYVM010000144.1 GCA_012517145.1 Acholeplasmataceae bacterium | reverse complement strand
GCAAAATTAGGTATTTTAGCCCTGCCATCCGGCATGATCTGCATTTGCGGCAGCGTGCTCATTTCCTTATAATTTTCCGGTCTTTTCAACGTGTCAAGAGAAGGAAGGCCATTCGCATTACTAGGCTGTATTCCCTGTGCAGCCAATATCTGCTGCAATGTATCCCTGAAAACCGGCGCTGATACCTGGGAACCGTAGAAAACACCCTGCGGCGAATCCAGCATGATCAGCATCGCATACTGTGGATTATCACTTGGTACGAACCCAACAAAGGAAGCTATATAGAGTTCTGCCGCATAGCCGCCATGTTCGCTGAGTTTTTCAGCTGTTCCTGTTTTGCCGGCAATCTTATAGCCTTGAATTTTCGCTGTCTTACCGCCGCCGGAAGAAACCACCTGCTCCATCATGTATCGCATCTGTTCGGCAACGTCTTCCGTAATCACCCGCCTTACGACCTGCTTTTTGCCTTCCATCAAAACTTTGCCGTCTGGCGTAACAACCTTCTGTACAATATAAGGTTTGACCAATTCGCCGCCGTTAGCAATAGCACAAATCGCGCGCAGCATCTGCAGCGGCGTTACCGCAATACCTTGTCCGATGCCCATCGTAGCGATGTCCGGCAGACGCATCTCATCAGGATCATAAAGGATACCATCCTCTTCACCTGGCAATTCGATGCCGGTAGCCGTGCCGAAGCCAAATTTCTTAGTATATTCCGTCAGGCGTTTGGCTCCGAGCTTCATACCCAAATCAGCCATACCGGTATTAACAGAGAATTTAATGATATCTGTGAAAGTAATTGCTCCCAAAGCTCCGCTGTCCCAGTTGCGAATCGTCCGGTCAGCAACGTTGAAAGCACCGGCATCATAAAACGGTGTATCCGGCGTAACCAAATGCTCAGTTAAGCCTGCACAGCCTACAATCGGCTTGAAAACAGAGCCAGGCTCATAAACAATGGAGATCGCCCTGTTCGTAAAAGCCTCAGCAGGGTATTCGCTGAATTTATTAGGGTCAAAGGTTGGCCTGCTGGCCATGCCCAGAATTTCGCCTGTATGTGGATCCATCAGAATAACAGCGGCACTTTTGGCATGTGTTTTCACTATCGCATCGTCAAGGCCTTTTTCCAAAACGTACTGCATCTTGCTGTCAATGGTCAGATATACTTTTGGCATTTGCGGTGGCGCCGCACTGTTAAATCCGCTTTCTCCTATCTTACGTCCAAGCGCGTCTAAAAATTCGCTTCGATGCGTTTCCGCACCTTTAATGATAGAATCCAGTTTCCACTCTATTCCACTCAATCCGTTATCATCAATACCTACAAACCCGAGAACATGTGCTGCCATCGTATTCTTGGTATAATAACGCTTGCTTTCTTCCAGAAAATGCAGCCCGGAAAGCTTGTTCTCCTTGATTATCTGGCGCACCGCATCAGCTTCCGCAGGTTCCATCGCCCTTTTGATCCAGAGGAAACGACCGCCGCTGCTAAAATCACTATATAGCTCATCTGCCTTTATTTTCAGTACTGGTGCCAGAAGATCGGCTGCCAGACGACGGGGGTCACGCTGCGGTTTTTGACCGCGCGGCCACATTTCCGGATTATCATCCATCTGCTTAGGGTCAACATACAGGGACTTACTCATAATGCTGACCGCGAGTTCTTCCCCATTACGGTCAAGAATACTCCCTCTGGGAGAAAAAACCTTTTCATCGCCAGCAGTTTGCTGCATCGCACGCTTAGCGAGTTCTTCCCCGCTGAAAATCTGCAGCCAAAATAAACGCAGTACTACAGCAGCAAAGGCAAATAAAATAAGGCAGCCAATCCAACCTGAACGTTTTTTTCCAGCATTTATGCTAAAATGTCTGCTCAACGCTGCCACCTCCTAGGGTGAGGGCGTTTGCCTGCGAGTTCCTGCTTGCGCCTTTCAAAAACGGCAGCGACTTCTTGCTGTGATTCATCCTGTTTCGCTTCATCCCGATAAACCGCAATAACCAGGCCAATTGCCGCCAGGTTAACAACCAAGGCTGTACCACCGTAACTGATAAAGGAAAGCGGCACACCAATAACCGGCAGGATGCCGCACACCATCGCCATATTGGCCACTGCCTGACCGACTACCAGAAAATTAATGCCTGTAACAAGCAAAAAACCTTTTTCACTTTTGGTATTGAGTGCTATCTGGTGAATAGCCGCAGCTAAAACCAAGAACACTGCAATTAGAAGAACGGCCCCGATGAAACCCCACTCTTGGCAAAAAATAGCAAAAGCAAAGTCAGTATGTGCTTCCGGTAGATAAAAAAACTTGCCGGTGCCCATACCGAAAGGTTTTCCTACCAGGCCGCCACTACCAATCGACATCAGGGACTGTACAACCTGATAACCGGTATTGCCGGCATCCTGCCAGGGATCGAGCCAGATTTTTACACGTGCAAAGCGGTAAGGCGCAACTACAATTAAAACAATAACACCAACTATCGCTGTACCTAAGAGACCCAACAATTGTATCCGCGGCAAACCAGCAACAATATAAAGCCCTATCATTAAAGCAAAAATTATTGCCGCCGTGCCCATATCCGGCTGCACCAAGACCAGTCCGGCAAAAATCGCAGCCTGGGCAAAAGGTACATACATACCCTTGGCAAACAAAGAAACCGGCTTACCTCTTTTCAGATATTCGCCAAGAGAACCGGCTCCCAGAATAATTATTGATAGCTTTACCAGCTCAGAAGGCTGAATGCTTTGGCCGCCAATATACAGCCAGCGCTGTGCGCCTTTATTCGTTACACCGAAAGCATCTACACAGACCAGCATAACGAAGAAAATCGCGTACCAGACCTGGCGGTACTGCAGCCAAATTCTGTAAGGTATCTTCCAGCCAATTAAGCCCATGGCAATAAGCCCGATTGACGCATAAATAGCATAACGGTATAAATAAAAATAGCCGTTGTCGAACATATCCTTAGCTTCAACAAAACTGGCACTGAAAACGTTGATACAACCAAGCGCCATCAACAAAAAAGTTAAAACAAGGATGGCATCCTTGGGATTATCCCAGATTAGAAAACGCTTGCGCATACCCTCACCCCATGTAATTTTAGAAAACTACTTCGCAAAAACAAATCGGATTGCCCAATGCGCTGAATTTACGTTCATATTCAGTCATTACCGGATTGTCATAATCGGAATGATGCAAATCATAACTGACCGCAATTATCTTGAGACCGAATTCTTTAAATTCTTCCAAAGAAAAATCAAACAAGGCCCTGTTATCCGTTTTGAAACGCAGATGTCCGCCCTCGCCCAAAAGTTTCTTATAGATGGCCAAAAAATCACGATGCGTCAATCTTCTGGCAGCATGCCGTGCTTTCGGCCAAGGGTCGCTGAAATTCAAGTACAATTCTTTTATTTCCCCTGGTTCAAACCACTCTTCCAGATAAGCAGCATTGCCGCAGATAATTTTGACATTATTCCTGCCGGCCTCCTGTGCTTTTTTCGCCGGATAGTAACAGATATCCTTTTGCGTTTCTACACCTATATAAGCCTTATCAGGATTAAGTTCTGCCATCCCATTAACAAAAGCACCCTTGCCGCAGCCGATTTCCAAAGCCAAAGGCTTACCTGGGAACATTTCCTGCCAGTGCCCCTTATGCGCTTCAATATTATCGAGAATGACGTATTCATCTTTTAATTCCATGATAGCATCGCTTATCCATGCTTTTTTTCTCAGTCTCATTGCCAACCACCTTTTAACCAGTCTGACTTTTGTCTCAGGACAAAAAACTTCACTATCCCATTATATAACAAATACCTCCAAAAAAGAATTCAAAAGAGCCTGCTTCCTTGTAGTTTTTATGACGCGGTACTATAATGACATTAACGGTAAACCTTTTTCAATGGCAAGTCATATTGCGTCAGGAGGTTTTATGCATGGGAAAAATTACTGATTTTTTGAAAGAGTGCGGAGTTTTTTACCTCGCTTCCGTCCATGGCACAGCGCCTCGGCTCCGTCCCCTGGGATTCTTCATGGAATATCAAGGCAAGCTTTATTTCGGCATCGGCAATAACAAAGAAGTTTATCACCAACTGCAGATTAATCCCCAGTTTGAAATTTGCTGCACCAGCAAGGATAATAAGTGGCTGCGCTTAAGAGGCAAAGCTATGTTTGACGAAAGCCCCGAAATTTTGGCAGCCGCCTACAAAGCAATGCCAATGCTGGAAACCATCTATGCAGATCCGAAAGGGTCGCGTTTCATTCCTTTTGCAGCAGCCAGATTAGTGGCTACTATCGATGATATGAGCGGTGGTCATGAAGAAATCCATGAACTTTAATATTTGCCGCCAACAAAACAAATAAAATTTCATAAAAAATGCACAGCAGATTATTTTGATTCTGCTGTGCATTTTTGCTTTTATAATTTTGTTAATTCTGTTATTCGCCGTCTTTTGGGCCCAGTTCATATTTTTTAAGGTAACGATACAAAGTTACGCGACTGACATCCAACATACCGGCAAGTTTGCTGATATTGCCGCCAGCCGATTTCCAGGCTGCGATGAATGCATCCTTGTCATATTTCCAGGATTTTTCCAAAGTACGGTCGCCAGGCAATTTAATATTATCTGCCTCAATGATGCTGCCGGGAGTATGGAAGAAAGCCTGTTCAATAACACCCTGCAATTGTTTGATATTGCCTGTCCAGCTGCAAGCCGTCAGGAGCTGTAATGCTCTGGCCGATAAACGTTTAGGCGGCAGACTGTGCTGCGCTGACATTTCAGCAAGGATATGAGTAGCAATGACTTCAATATCTTTGACTCTCTCACGCAGTGGCGGAACACGGATAACAGTGTTCAGAACCAGTTCATACAACTCTTTGGAGAACAAGCCCTTGTCAGCAAGTCTCTTCAGGTTGGAATCGCAAGCCGCAATCACACGGATATTGAGCTTCTTCCTGACACCGGTTTCTTTATTGACGATACCATTCTTCAGAGCATCAGCCAGCTTGTCGCCCATTTCAACAGGCAGTTTTTCGACCTCATCGAGGAAAAGCGTGCCGCCAAGTGATAATTCCAATTTGCCGGCTGTCGGCTGGTTTTCACTGTCAGTAGAACCGAAGAATTCTGCTTCCAGCTCAGACATAGGGCCATTATAGCATTTGACTACGATTAACGGCGCAGCTGCGCGCGGGCTCGCCTGATGAATACCATGCGCCAGACGCTGCTTGCCTGTGCCCGGCTCACCTTGGATAAGAATGTTGTTATCACTGCGAGCGATACGGGAAGCCTTATGCTGCAGAGCCAGGAATTCGCTGGTCTCGCCAACCATGCTATACAGGCTGTAGCGAGAGCTGTAACCGGTCGCATGTGCAATGGTCGTTTTCAGATCCTCAATAGACATCGTCAAAACCAAGGCACTTTCGACATCATTGCCGGATTTAACCGGTAAAACCGTCGTAATATCCTCATAGGTGCGGTCCTGGGTTATCCAGGTAATTTCGCGGCGATGCGTTGGTGAGCCTTTTAATGCCTTCTTGATAGGAATATGCTCATAATTAAGGAATACATCTTCCATTTTCTCCTTGCCTTCCAGACGATTGGTGGCATTGTTATTGCAGTATTTAATCTTCTCGTCTTTACCGACCCAGTAAACAGAAACCGGCAATTCATTCATAGTCAGCTGATAAATATTCCAATATTCCAAAAGCTGCAGATGCTGCTCAATAGAATATTTCATCGTTAATAATAAAGAAAGAAGCATATCATAAGGCAGATCGCTCTGATCAAGCGAGAAGAAAGAGATAATGTAACGTATTTTGCCGTTTACATTAACCGGAGCGCTGCAGGCATCACCCGAATGGCTGTCTTTGATCCACATTTCCGGTCCGAACATCAGGAAAGGCACATTATGCTCCCTGGCAACACTGATGCTGGAGGTTCCAACGTCCTCTTCCAAAACACGCATGCCTTGAATGTCCTCAATTACTCTTTGGAAAAAGGGAAGCGCATAGTTTTTTATTACATAGCCGTCTTCATCAATCAGTAGCATGCTCAGATTGTGCACATTGAAATGCTGCTTGTTCTGTTCGTACAAACCATCTACATATCTGACAATAAACTCATGTGCCTTCTGGTTCTCAATTATTTCTTCTTTACTCAATTTGTTAAGCTTCGGCATTGTTTCATGAGGCAGTTTCATCGCAGCACAGCGCTGCCAGGATTCAGCTACCCAAGGATGTACATTGGGATCGACGATTCCTTCCTCCATGAATTTCTTGTAATAGGATGCAAGTTTCTCTTTATTTCTTCTTTCACGAATCATTCTGTCTTACCCTCCTCATTATCAATCAAAATCATTGATGTCTATTATTCGACATCTTTTTAATAAATCCTACAAATAACTTAGCAGAAATATAAATTTTGTTACATTTATTTAGGCAAATTATTGGAATATGCTAAAATTCTGCGTGCCCCATAGTAGTGCTCGCTCCAATATTTTTCCTTCAGGCTGCTAAGCATGACACCGTGTGACGATGCATTCCAGAATTTATCTTTCCCTGCGTAAATACCAACATGCGAAGCACCAGGTTCATAAGTCGTGAAGAAAACCAGATCCCCTTCTCTAAGGTCCTTCTTCAGTACGAAAATTCCTTCCAGGCACTGTGCATCTGCCAGCCTCGGCAATTTCGCCTTATGCTGGGCAAAAACATACTGAACATAGCCAGAACAATCAAAAGCTTTTGGTGTCGTCCCTCCGAATTTATACGGAACGCCCTTGTATTTTGCTGCCGTAGTGATAATCTCCCTGCCGCTGACGCCGCGGATAGCTTCCTTTTCGAAAGCAGCATTGACGACTTTTTGGTAGGTCGCATCATCAAGCAAGCCCGTGACCTTCAGCTTATACTTCTGCTGAAAGTCTTTCAAGGCTTTTTCTGTATCCTTGGAAAAGTTGCCGGTTATTTCTGTTGTGATACCGACGACATTCAGCTTTTGCTGCGTTACCTTCACCTTCCAGCTTTTGTCACCCACCTTAAGCGGTACAGACGCTGCTAAAACAGTTTCCGGTAACGTCAGAATCAAAAGGACAAGAGCAACAACCATGCATAGCTTTTGTTTCATTCAAGGCCACCCCCTGACTCAGTATCTGCTGTTATTGTAAACGTCCCAATCTTTCCACTTGCCTAATTCATCTGCTGCCTGCGCAATCTGACGAAGCAATCTATCCTTTTCTTTCGGCAATGTTGCTGCCAGCTGCACATAGTTCGACACATGATTACTGCGGAAAAGGCAATGGCTTTCCGGTGGCAATTCTACCAAAGAAATTATTTTATGCAATTCAAGTATAATGCCCTGTGGATTTAACGGCGCGAATTCACCGCGTTCATATTGGTCAAGAAGCTCGCTGCCACGGTACAGCATCAAAGTAATAGCACTAAGCATATTCGGTTTGATTTCATTGATTGCCTTTGCGGTTTCCCTGGCGTGTCTGTCTGAGCCTTCTACACCTGCCAAACCCAGAATAATCATAATGGAAAGTTTCATGCCGGCCGCCACGACACGTTTGCCTGCCTCGACTGCTTCCGGCCCGCTTACTCCTTTGTTCACAGCTTTCAAAACAGCATCGTCGCCGGTTTCCATACCATAGTATAGAAGTTTCAAACCGGCTTTTTCCAATTGTTGCAGCTCTTCAACTGATTTCCTCAAAATATCCTTCGGTGCGGCATAAGAAGAAACTCTTTGCAGCTTCGGAAATGTTTCGAAAAGTACTTTTAAAATTTTCAACAGCTTTTCAGTGGAAAGAACTAAAGCATCGCCATCGGCTAAGAAAACTCTCTTCACCTGATTTTTCCCATAATGGGCAGCCAAGGCAATTTGCCTGGATATTTCTTCATCAGTACAAGTCATGAATTGAACATCCCTGTACATATTGCAATAAGTGCACTTATTGTGTGCACACCCCCTGGTGACACGTAGGATGAAGCTATTCGCTTCACTGGGCGGTCTGAAAACCGGGGTATCATAAGTGTCAAAAAACATTAAACATCCTCCAAATTCACATTTTGTTAAGCCTATCACAGTAAAGCTTATTTACATTAAAATAAGATTTTGTTTCAAATCAGTTACTTATAATACACTTTACTGTAACTATTATATAACACTTTTTGCAAATTTAGCTGCAACACTTTGTGAATTTATTGTAAAATAGGAAAACTTTACAATTTTCTTGATTTTGACTAATTTTTTGTTCTTTTTCGCCTTGATTTTTCCAATAGTGTATAATACAATTTAATTACTATTCAATAGTGTATGCTATTTAAGGTAAATGAGGTGGATTTAATGTTTTCCAGAAAAGCCACTTTCAAGGGTGGCACGCATATACCAGCAGAAAAGAACTTGACTAATAGCCTTCCTATTATAAGGATGGAAGCGCCGGAATTTGTCTATCTGCCTCTCGCCATGCATATCGGTGCTCCTGCCAGACCTGTCGTTGCTGCCGGCGAAAAAGTGAAACTGGGGCAGCTCGTAGCGGCAGCGCAAGGTTTTGTCAGCAGCAACATACATGCAAGTGTCAGTGGCATGGTAACACGCATTGAAAAACGTTATCTTCCTAACGGAAGCCTGTCAGACTGCATCGTCATCAAAAATGACGGTCTGGATACAATGGCAGAAGAAATAACGCCCGGTAAAAACCATGGTGAAATCAAGGCGGAAACCATTCGGCAATTATTGCTGGATAAGGGCATTGTTGGCATGGGCGGAGCTTCCTTTCCGACGCATGTCAAATACGCGCCCCAAAAAGATGGTTCAACTATAGACACCGTCATCATCAATGGGATTGAGTGTGAACCTTTCATCACTGCCGATCATCGAATACTTCTGGAAGAAGCAGAAAATGTGATAAGCGGTTTGAAATATTTCTTGCTTGCTTCTTCCGCAAAAAAAGGCATTATTGCCATAGAAGACAACAAGCCCGACGCCATTGAACACCTGACCAGATTAACAAGAGATGAACCGAACATCTCGGTAGTGGTCTGCAAAGAGAAATACCCGCAAGGTTCGGAAAAGCACTTGATCTACGCTGTTACCGGACGTACCGTACCTGATAAAGGGCTGCCTTCAGCTGTAGGGGTAATTGTGGATAATGCTACAACCGCGATGCAAACAGCGCTGGCCGTAGAAAAAGACCTGCCTTGCTACGAAAGGGTTCTTACCGTCAGTGGTGATGCTGTTAATAAACCTGGCAATTATCTTGTACGCATTGGCTCTCTTTATGGTGACGTCGTGGAAAAAGCAGCTGGCGGCATTACCGGTGATATAGGCAAGATACTTTGCGGTGGACCAATGATGGGTTTTGCGGTCGGCTCACTGCAGTATTCCGTGATCAAAGGCACTACCGGCCTTTTGCTCTTCAGCCAAAATTCACCGCTCGCTCACTTTCTGGCGGAAGAAACCTGTGTCCGCTGCGGCCGCTGCCTCGAAGTCTGTCCCATGTTCTTAGAGCCGACCGTTATCGCCAAAGCAGTAAAACGCCGGAAATGGATGGATGCCGCCGCCAGTGATATTGCCTCCTGCATCGAATGCGGCTGCTGTTCTTATAACTGCCCTTCACACATTCCGCTTGTTCAATACATTCGCATGGGCAAACAGTTTATAATGACCGGTGGTTCCGGTGGCTGTAATCCTTTATTCAAAAATTAGTGAATATTCTTTTATTGTTTAAATAAAGCATCAAATATATGTATCAGGGAAAGGAACTTTTTGATGGATCCGATTAAAACGCCTGCTCGATTAATCCTTGTCTCGTCATCCCCACATATTCATTGCGGCAGCACAGTCAGCGCGGCTATGCGTGATGTTTTACTGGCTTTAGTGCCCGTTATCTTGTCCGCGGTTTGGTTTTTCCGTCTGGATGCCATAACCGTGATACTTGCCTGCTGTCTTTCCGCAGTCTTCTTTGAAGCACTATGCCAAAAGGTAATGGGGTGTGCTATCACAGTAAAAGACGGCAGTGCTCTTCTTACAGGTCTGCTATTGGCCCTGTGCCTGCCGCCTGGTTTATCACCTGTGCTCGCAGTTTTCGGCAGTTTTTGCGCTATAGTTATCGGCAAGCAGGTTTTCGGAGGTTTGGGCAACAATATTTTCAACCCTGCCCATATCGGCCGCGCCATCTTGCTGGCCTCTATGCCGCAACAAATGACGACCTGGCTGCCTCCGGTTCACTCCTTTATTGATAATATCACCAATGCGGTTGGTTCAATAAACTCCGTAACATCAGCAACAAAAGCCGCTCACGCGCTTAACACCGCAGTCAACGCGACCACTTCTGCCACTAAGGCCGGCATCGATGGCGTCAGTTCAGCAACCCCTCTCGCTATGCTGCGCATGTCTGAAAGCCTGTGGCAAAAAGGACAAAGCGCTGCGGACCAACTGCCAAATCTGTGGCAGTTGGTTCTCGGCAATATTCCGGGCTCTTTGGGTGAAACTTGCGTGCCGGCGATTCTTCTGGGCGGTCTTTTCCTAATCTGGCGCGGTCATGTTGACTGGCGCATACCTTTCTATTATCTGCTTACCGTTTTCCTGATAACCGGTATTTACGGATACTTCCGCGGTTATTCGCCTTTATTCCCGCTTTATCATCTTTTTGGCGGCGGCCTTATGATTGGTGCTTTCTTCATGGCCACCGACTGGGTAACCAGTCCCCTGACCAAACGCGGCAGAATCATCTACGCAATCGGTCTTGGTATCTTGACAGCTCTTATCCGTTTGCGCGGCGGCTATGTCGAAGGCGTCTGCTATTCCATTTTGATCATGAATATGCTTACTCCTCTTATCGACCGTTATATCCGCAACACTCCATTCGGAGGGAGGGCGCAAAAAAATGGCTAAGAATGTTTTTCGTCTGTCGTTTACTCTTCTCGCTATTTGCGTCGTTTGCACAGCATTGGTGGTTGGTGCCCATGATTACACCAATTCCATAATTGCTGAACGCGAGGCAGCAAAAATAGAGGAAAGCTATCTGCAAGTTTTTCCTCAGGCAGGCAAACTGGAAAAGATTGCCGCTCCCGCTGACTCATCTATTAAGGAAATATACCGATCCGCCAAAGGTGCCGGTTTCAACGGTTATATCTATACTGTAGCCCCTAAGGGCTACGCTGGTGAAATCACAATCATGGTAGGCATTGAAAAACCCTCCATGAAGATAACCGGCGTGAAAATCCTGAACCAAAAAGAAACACCGGGGCTGGGCGCCAAATGTACCGAACCGGCATTTCTCAATCAATTTTTAGACAAAGATCTTCACAAACCTTTAGTCGTCAGCAAGGATGCTCAAAAACCTCAGGAAATCCAAGCTATTACAGCTTCAACAATCACATCGAAAGCTGTTGTCAGCGGTATTAATATAGCTAGCGCACATTTCCGTGAAAACTACCTAAAGTAATTTGAAGCTGAATGTACCGGAATATTATTTCCCGCTGCGGAGAAAGGAGTCTTGCCATGTTTTCGGAATTTTCAAAGGGAATTATTAAGGAAAATCCACTGTTCGTCCAAGTTCTCGGCGTCTGTCCCGCATTGGCCACTACCACTTCACTTGCCAATGCTCTCGGCATGGGGGCTGCTTTTTCACTGGTGCTGATTTTTTCCAATCTGACAATTTCTGTTCTCAAATCAGTTATCCCTGATCAGATCCGTATCCCCTGCTATATCGTCGTCATCGCTTCGCTGGTAACTATTGCCGAAATGCTGATGAACGCCCTTGTTCCTGACATTTACGCCGCGTTAGGGATTTTCATTCCGCTGATTGTCGTTAACTGTATTATTCTGGGGCGGGCGGAAGCTTTTGCCAGCAAGTATGGCCTCTGGGCATCAATTCAAGATGCGCTCGGGATGGGCCTGGGCTTCACACTTGCGCTCTCCTTTGTGGCTGCCATACGCGAGATACTCGGAAACGGCACCTTGTTGGGCTTTCCCGTCCTTGGTTCTTCCTATCAGCCAATCCTTCTCATGCTGATGCCGCCGGGAGCCTTCATCACTATGGGCTTTCTCTTTGCCGGCGTTAACTATTTGAAGCGAAGAAAAGAGGTGCGTCATGGATAGCACGTTCGGCATCATCTTTAGCGCACTATTCGTTTCCAATATCGTCCTTTCACAATTTTTAGGTCTCTGTTCCTTCCTCGGTGTTTCCAAAAATCTGCGTAACGCTCTCGGCATGAGTGCTGCTGTTGCTTTCGTTATGATCATGGCCTCTACTATTTCCTGGTTCCTTTATAACTGGTTTTTAGTTCCTTATAATCTCGGCTATTTGAAAATCATCGTCTTTATACTTGCAATCGCGGCTTTGGTACAGTTTCTGGAGATGTTCATGAAAAAAGAAATGCCGTCAATACACAAGGCCATGGGGGTTTTTCTGCCTCTCATAACTACTAATTGCGCCATTATGGGCATCTCGCTTATTAATGTTCAGAAGGAATATAGTCTTTTTAACGCCACCGTTAATGCCATCAGCACTGCCGCCGGCTATACCATCGCACTGGTTGTGTTCTCCTGCATAAGAGAAAGACTTGAAGACTCTAAGCTTCCGGCCAGTATGGAAAACCTCCCTATTGCCTTGATTACTGCCAGCTGTATGGCGATTTCCCTGATGGGTCTTGCCGGTATGCACTGATTATTTTTAGGAGTTGAAGAATATGTTGGAAGCTATTTCTCTCGTTGCCGTCCTCGGAGCATCATTCGGCATTATTCTAGCGTTTGCCGGGAAAAAATTTGCTGTTGATATTGATCCGCGCATTGATATCGTTGCAGCTCTCCTGCCAGGCGCTAATTGCGGTGCTTGCGGCTATCCCGGCTGCCATGGCCTTGCCGAAGCGATAATAGAAGGCAAGACAGGCGTTTCCCCCTGCGTTGCCTGCACACCGGAAGGAAAACAAAAAATTGCCGAAGCCCTCGGCCTGACAGCAGAATTGCCACTCAGCAAAGAACTGCGTAAGGTGGCACGCTTGGCCTGCAACGGCTGCGTCACGAAAGCGCCTATTAAATATGATTACGAAGGCATAAAAGATTGTTTCCTGGCTGCTAAGACGCTCGGCGGTCCCGAAAAATGCAATTACGGCTGTTTGGGCTTTGGCTCCTGTGTAGCAAGCTGCCCCTTCCACGCCATTACCATCGGAGCCAACCGGATGCCGGTAATCGACTACGAAAAATGCCGAGGCTGCGGCGTCTGCGTAATCCAATGCCCGCAAAAAGTTTTGTATTTGTCCGAAGCAAGTGCTAAAATTCATGTAAAGTGCAATAACCGTGCTAAAGGCAAGGCGGCCATGACAAACTGCAGTTTCTCCTGTATAAGCTGCGGTCTTTGCGCCAAAAGCTGCCCGACCAAAGCCATTACGCTCCATGAAGACGCTAATGGCAGCATACCGGTAATTGACCGTGAAAAGTGCATCGAATGCGGACTCTGCGTCAAGAGCTGCCCGCGTCACTGCATCCAATACATTGAACCGATTTCTACTGATATGCCTACCCTTTCCGACCTGAAACCAATAAATACCGGTTGCGCCGGCTGCGCAG